>NZ_JBEOYB010000088.1:0-26415 GCF_040296845.1 Streptomyces sp. NPDC001985 | reverse complement strand
GGCCCCACCGGATCACCGGTGGGGCCCCGCCGCTGTGGTGTACGGGGACGGGCGGCTCGCGGCCGGCTCCGTACGGGGACGGCCTACGGCTCGAACTTGTAGCCGAGTCCGCGCACGGTCACCAGATAGCGCGGCGCGCCCGGGTCCGGCTCGATCTTGGCGCGCAGCCGCTTGACGTGGACGTCGAGGGTCTTGGTGTCCCCGACGTAGTCCGCGCCCCAGACGCGGTCGATGAGCTGCATCCGGGTGAGGACCCGGCCCGCGTTGCGGAGCAGCATCTCCAGCAGGTCGAACTCCTTGAGGGGCAGATCGACCTTGCCGCCGGAGACGGTGACCACATGGCGGTCCACGTCCATCCGGACCGGGCCGGCCTCCAGGGCCGCCGGGGTGACCTCCTCGGGCTCCCCGCGGCGGCGCAGGACCGCGCGGATGCGGGCGACCAGCTCCCGCGTGGAGAAAGGCTTGGTGACATAGTCGTCGGCTCCTATTTCCAGCCCGACGACCTTGTCGATCTCGCTGTCCTTGGCGGTCACCATGATCACCGGGACATTGGACTTGCCGCGCAGCTGGCGGCAGACCTCGGTGCCCGGCAGGCCGGGCAGCATGAGGTCGAGGAGGACGAGGTCGGCGCCGTTGCGCTCGAACTCGTCGAGCCCCTCGGGGCCCGTGGTCGCGACCGCGACCTCGAAACCTTCCTTGCGGAGCATGTAGGACAGGGCGTCGCTGAATGATTCCTCATCCTCGACGACGAGCACTCGGGTCACGGAAGGACCTCCGGGGCAGGGATGTCGGTGTGCGGATCGGTGTCGTGGGGCCGGCCGTCGCCCCGAGGGGAGCGGTCCGGGCGGCGGGGGGCGGTTCCGGCGAATCCTGAGGGTGGGACGGATGGTCCCGAGGGTGGGACGGATGGCGCCGGAGAGGGAGCGGAGGGCCCCGGGGGCGGGGCGGACGGCCCCGGAGAGGGAGCGGATGGCCCCGGGGGTGGGGCGGTGCCGGTCCCGGCGCGGGGAGCGGCACCGGGGTGGAGGTCGGTCCCCGGGTGAGGGTTCTCCCCCGGGTGGGGGCCGGGCCCCGGATCGGGGCCGGGAGCGGGCGCGGCGTCCGCCTCCGGGCCGCGGTCCGGGGCGGTGTCGAAGGGGAGCGGGGAACCGGTGTCGCCCGGTCCGTCGTCGGGGGCACTGGCTGCACGGTCCCGCGCCGAGCCCGCCTCGGGAAGCCGGAGGGTGAAAGTGGAGCCCTGTCCCTCCGTACTCCAGACGGTAACCTCCCCGCCGTGCGAGGCTGCCACATGCTTGACGATGGCCAGACCGAGGCCGGTGCCGCCGGTGGCCCGGGAGCGGGCCGGGTCGACCCGGTAGAACCGCTCGAAGACCCGCTCGCGGTCCTTCTCGGAGATCCCGATGCCCTGGTCGGTGACGGCGATCTCGATGAATCCGCCGGAGCCGGGCTGCGCCGCGGTCCCCGGCGGGGAGATCCTGCGGGCCGAGATCCCGACCCGGGTGCGGGCCGGGGAGTAGTTGACCGCGTTCTCCACCAGGTTGCCCAGGGCGGCGGCGAGCTTGCCGCGATTGCCCCAGATGAACAGCCCGGAGGTGCCTCCGCTGGCCATGGTGATCTGTTTGGTGGAGGCGGGGTGCCGGGAGCGGTCGATGGCCTCGGCGACCAGTTCGTCCACCCGCACGGGCTCCGCGTCCTCCAGCGGGTCGTCGTTCTGCACCCGGGAGAGGTCGATCAGCTCCTGGACCAGATTGGTGAGCCGGGTCGCCTCGATCTGCATCCGGCCGGCGAAGCGCGAGACCGCCTCGGGATCGTCGGAGGCGTCCATGACCGCCTCGGAGAGCAGCGAGAGCGCGCCGACCGGGGTCTTCAGCTCATGGCTGACATTCGCCACGAAATCCCGCCGGACCGCCTCGATCCGGCGGGCCTCGGTGAGGTCCTCGACCAGCAGAAGCACCAGCCGGGAGCCGAGCGGAGCGACCCGGGCGGAGACGGCGAGCGCCTCGCCCCGGCCGGTGCCCCGGCGGGGGAGATCCAGTTCCACCTGGCGTATCTCTCCGTCGCGGCGGGTGTCGCGGGCCATCTGGAGCATGGCCTCCACCGTCAGTTTTCCGCCACGGACCAGACCGAGGGCGTACGCGGCGGAACTGGCCTTCACCACGGAGTCCGCCTCGTCGAGCACGACGGCGGAGGAGCGGAGGACGGAGAGGACGGTGTCGACGCCGGGCGGGAGCACGGCGTCGGTGTGCAGCGAGGTCCGGGTGGGTCTGCGCTGCTCGCGCTCGCTCCAGCGAAACGCCAGCATGGCGATCACGCCGGTCAGCAGACCGGCGAGCGCAGCCAATGCGGCGACCGCCGCGTTCACGTCCATGCCTCCAGGTTAGGCGCGGCCACGGACATGCTCACAGCCAATCGGGTGGCGCCTCGAACACTCGTCGCCCAGAGTTCACCGAGGGGACGGGGCCGGTTCATGTGACCGGGAGGCCCCGGACGCGTTTCGGGCCGACCGTGGGAGCGTGGGGGTCCGAGAGCCCCACCCGGACCTCTGTTCAGAAGGCAGAAAGGGAACTCGATGCGGGACGCGTACCACGAGGAACTGGATTCGATCGGTGAGGGCCTGGTCGAGATGGCCCGGCTGGTGGGGTCGGCGATAGGCCGCGCCACCACGGCGATGCTCGACGCCGATCTGAAACTGGCCGAAAGTGTGATTGCCGCCGACCAGAAGGTGGACGACCTCCAGCACGATCTGGAGGCCCGTGCCATCGCGCTGCTCGCCCGTCAGCAGCCGGTCGCCACGGATCTGCGGATCGTGGTGACCTCGCTGCGGATGAGCGCCGACCTGGAGCGCGCCGGAGACCTGGCCCAGCACGTGGCCAAGCTCGCCCGGCTGCGCTTCCCCGACTCGGCGGTGCCGAGGGATCTCCAGGCGACGATCCTGGAGATGGGTCAGCTGGCCCAGCGGCTGATGGCGAAGGCCGCCGAGGTCATCATCACCAAGGATGTCGATCTCGCGCTCCAGCTGGAGACCGACGACGACGAGATGGATCTGCTGCACCGGGCGCTCTTCCAGCATCTGATGGACGACCGCTGGAAGCACGGGATCGAGACGGCGGTCGATGTGACGCTGCTCGGCCGCTACTACGAGCGCTTCGCCGACCACGCGGTGTCGGTGGCGAAGCGGGTGGTGTACCTGGTGACGGGTGAGCACGCGGATGAGATCCAGTCGGCGAACGCGGTGGAGGGCGCGTAACCCCGCACCCGCGACCCCGCCTCAGCGCGCCGTTGACGCGCCCGCCGGGACGGGCGTGCAATGACCTGCGGGGGGCGGCGCTCCGCGTTCGCCCCCCGCACAGCCATGCCCCGTACATCTGTACGGACGCGGACCTGTCCGCACCGTCCTGAACAGCTCGTACGCCCATGAGGAGGGCCCATGGCCGATTCCCCCACCCCAGACCCCCGTCCCACGGCACCGGCGGCGACGGCGTTTCTGCCCGTCCTGTCCTGCTCCTGCGGACCGGGCTGCTCGTGCGGCTGCCAGTCCGGCGGCTCCTGCCAGTGCGGCGGCGGCTGCGGCTAGCCACAGCGCCCGGCACGGAGGCACGACGCCCGGCACGGAGGCACAGAGGCACAGCAGAGGGACAACGGCACAACGGCATGCCCCCGGCCCGCGGAGAACGACTCCGCGGGCCGGGGGCGTGTCCGGCTCGGGCTACTTCTTCTTGCCCTGGTTCTTCACGGCCTCGATCGCCGCCGCGGCGGCGTCCGGGTCGAGGTAGGTGCCGCCCGGCTTGAGCGGCTTGAAGTCGGCGTCCAGCTCGTACACCAGCGGGATGCCGGTGGGGATGTTCAGCCCGGCGATGTCCTCGTCGGAGACGCCGTCGAGGTGCTTGACGAGCGCGCGCAGCGAGTTGCCGTGGGCGGCCACCAGAACGGTGCGGCCGGCCAGCAGGTCCGGCACGATCCCGTCGTACCAGTAGGGCAGCATCCGGACGACGACGTCCTTCAGGCACTCGGTGCGGGGGCGCAGCTCCGGCGGGATGGTGGCGTAGCGGGCGTCGCCGCTCTGCGAGAACTCCGTGCCGTCCTCCAGGGGCGGCGGCGGGGTGTCGTACGAGCGGCGCCAGAGCATGAACTGCTCCTCGCCGAACTCGGCGAGCGTCTGGGCCTTGTCCTTGCCCTGGAGGGCTCCGTAGTGGCGCTCGTTGAGCCGCCAGGAGCGGTGCACGGGAATCCAGTGGCGGTCCGCGGACTCCAGCGAGAGCTGGGCGGTGCGGATGGCGCGCTTCTGGAGCGAGGTGTGCAGTACGTCGGGGAGCAGGCCGGCGTCCTTGAGCAGCTCACCGCCGCGGACCGCCTCCTTCTCGCCCTTCTCGGTGAGGTTCACGTCCACCCAGCCGGTGAACAGGTTCTTCGCGTTCCACTCGCTCTCGCCGTGGCGGAGGAGGATCAGCTTGTACGGTGCGTCGGCCATGGCTCCGAGCCTAATGGACAGGTGTGCGGGCGCCCGCCGACGGTCCGTCCAGTGGTCCGTACGGCGCCCGGGGCCCGGTGCCGGTGTCTGCGCCGGGGCCGGTGGTCCGGTCGTCGTTTGACGGTCCACGTCAAACGACTGGCCGTCGGGACCTCCGCGTAAGTAATGTGCGGGCATCGCCCGTGCCACTTACATCACGGGTGTCGTACGCCGTGGGGGGATCGATCCATGTCCATGTCCCAACTGCTGGCCGGGGCGCGCCGAGCCGTCACCGAGAGCGTCTCGGGGCTCCCCCGGGAGTTCTGGTGGCTGTGGACCAGCACCCTGGTCAACCGGCTGGGTGGCTTCGTCGCCACGTTCCTGGTGCTGTATCTGACCTCCGAGAAGGGGTACTCGGCCGCTTACGCCGGGCTGGTGGTCTCGCTCTACGGGCTGGGCGGGGTGGTCGCCTCGCTCGGCGGCGGGGTGATGGCCGACCGGCTGGGGCGGCGGCCCACGCTGCTCATCGCCCAGACGGGCACGGCCCTGTCGGTCGCCGCGCTGGGCTTTGTCCACCACCCGGCGGCCATCGCGGCCGTGGCCGGTCTGGTGGGCATGGCGACCAGCGCGTCCCGGCCGGCCGTCCAGGCGATGATGGCGGACATCGTGCCCCCGAAGGACCGGGTGCGGGCGTTCTCCCTGAACTACTGGGCGATCAACCTGGGCTTCGCCATCTCCGCGATGGCGGCCGGGTTCATCGCCGAGTACAGCTATCTGGCCGGGTTCCTCGGCGAGGCCGCCATGACGCTGGTCTGCGCGGTCCTCATCTTCGTGAAGCTGCCGGAGTCCCGGCCCGAGCAGCCCGCCGGCGCCGGCGGCGCGGCCGGGCCCGCGGTGGGCATGGGGACCGTGCTGCGGGACCGGAGGTTCATGGGCGTCGTCGGTCTGTCGTTCCTGATCGCGCTGATCTTCATGCAGGGCCATATGGGAGTGCCGCTGGCGATGGGGGAGGACGGTCTCTCCCCGTCGGACTACGGCGTGGTGATGGCGCTGAACGGCATCCTCATCGTGGCGCTCCAGATCCCGGTCACCCGCTTCATCGAGCACCGCGATCCGCGCCGGCTGCTGATGCTCTCCTCGCTGCTGGTGGGGTACGGGTTCGGGCTGACCGCGTTCGCCGGGTCGATCGGGTTCTACGCGCTGACGGTGGCCGTCTGGACGCTGGCCGAGATCGTCAACGCGCCCACGCAGACCGGTCTGGTGGTGCGCCTCTCGCCGGTGCACGGCCGGGGCCGTTACCAGGGCATGTACACCATGACCTGGTCCGTGGCCACGCTGGTCGCCCCGCTGGTGGCGGGTTCGGTGATGGACCGGTTCGGGGCGGAGTGGCTGTGGGGGCTGTGCGCCGCGCTCGGGACCGTGGCCGGACTGGGGTACTGGGCGCTGATGCGGAACCTTCCGGAGGGGACGCGGGAGGAGCCCGCCGAGCGCGCTGCCGCTCCGGCCGGAGGGGCCGCCTCGGGGGCCGCGTCGGGAACCGCGTCGGGAACCGCCTCCGGAAAAGCCGGAACAGCCGGGGCGGCCGGGGCGGCCGGGGCGGCCGGAACAGCCGGGGCGGCCTCCGGGAGCGCCGGGGCCGGCGCGGTGCGGCCGGGCCGGTGAACCGGCCCGCCGGTGCGGGGAACCGGCGGGACGGACCGGGTCACCACTGACCGGTCGGACCCCCGGGGCGCGGCGGTCCGGGCGTGAAGTTGTCCGCCAGAACGGCCTGCTCCGCTCCCGCGGAGGGCTGGACGGCGGCGGACACGGCGGCGGCGAGACCGGCCGACCCGAGAACGACGAGGGCGGCGGTGAGCGAGGACAGCAGGGTCCGTCTGAGAGAGCCGACAGGGCCTTGAGAACGGGGAGAGCGCACTGAGCATCCTTTTCCGGCACGTGGTCTGTGGAACATGAGGTGCGGTCGCACCGTTCTGGGTGGGTGCCCGGGGCGCTCTTGGGGATAAACAGCGCTGGCGCACAGCCGCCACCGCGCTCTCCGGCGGGGGAACCCGGACATCCGTGCGATGCGGCCGGGTTGGCCTGTGGGACTGCCCCCGGTGACGGTCTAAGCGGACTCCCCGGACGTCAAGGACAGTGTGTCGAACGTCACTTCGAATGGCGGGTTCCGTATCAGCCCCGGCCGTCACCGGCCGGCGGGCTCCCCGCCGTCACCCGGGTGCCCGGGTGGGCCAGCGCGCAGAGGAAACCGATGGCCAGGGCCAGCGCCATCCCGTAGAACACCCACTGGTTCGCCTCGGCGAAGTCCATCCGTACCGCCTGCTGTGCCTCCTCCAGCGCGAAGGCCGCCGCGCCGTCCTCGCCCGGCACCCGTCCGCTCCCGTGCCCCGCCACCGACTGGGAGATGCCGCGCGCCGCCTTCCCGGCCATCTCCGGCGGCACCCCCCGCTCCTCCAGCGTCGCGGTCACCTTGTCGACCGTGACATGGCTGAGCACCGTCCCGTACACCGCGAGCCCCACCGCCGCCGCGTAGTTGCGGGTCGTCTGGGTGATGCCGGTGACCTCGCCGTACGAGGCGCCGATGGCCCGGTTGACCGAGTCCGTCGACGCCGGGGCGAGCAGAAAGCCGATGCCCGCGCCCGCCAGCACCACATAGGGCCACTGCGCGCCGACCGACAGATCCGTCAGCTTGGCCGCCCACAGCGCGAATCCGGCGGCGCCGAGCGCCGAGCCCAGCAGCATCGGCAGCCGGGCGCCGCGCTGGTCGAGCATCCGGCCGCCGAGCTGGCTGGCGAGGACGAAGCCGAGGAAGAACCAGAGGAGGTACAGGGCGGCCTCGTTGGGCGACTTCCGGAGCGAGACCTGCGCGTACACCGAGGCGAAGAAGAACAGCGGGACGAAGGCGAGCATCCCGAAGAAGAGCACGGCGGTGTCGGCGCGGAAGGCACGGTCCCGGAAGACCTTCAGATTGATCAGGGGCTGTTCGGGGACGCGCAGCTCATAGCGGCAGAAGGCGACGAGCACCGCGAGGCCGGCGATGATGCAGCCCCAGGTCGCGGCGGAGCCCCAGCCCCACTCGGACGCCTGCTGGAGGCCCAGCACGCTCAGCCCCATCCCCAGCGCGACCAGCACCGCGCCCGGCAGGTCGAGGCGCTCCCTGCGGCCGGTGTTGGGGATGCGGGCGAGCGCCGTGAGGATCAGCGCCACCACGGCGACCGGCACATTCACCCAGAAGATCGCCCGCCAGGTCCAGGCGGTGAGCCAGCCGCCGAGCAGGGGGCCGATCGCGGTGAGACCGCCGGAGAAACCGAAGAAGAGGGCCAGGGCACGGCCCCGGCGCTCCACCGGGAAGACCGCGACGACCACGGCGAGGGCGGCGGGGAAGAGCAGCGCGGCACCGACCCCCTGGGTGATCCGGAAGATGATCATCCACGCCTGGGCGAAGCCGCCGGCCGGGACACAGCCGCAGAGCACCGAGGACACCACGAAGACCAGGGTGCCGATCAGCATCACCCTGCGGTGGCCGTGGATGTCGGAGAGCCTGCCGCCGAGCGCGAAGCAGGCGGCCAGGGCGAGCACATAGGCGTTGACCACCCAGCGCATGCCGGAGGCGGTGAGGCCGAGTTCGTCGGTGATGTCCGGGGCGGCGATGGCGACGATGGTCTGGTCGATGAAGGTCATCGCGACGGCGAACATCATCGCCGCGAGCGCCAGGGTCTGGTTCGTGGAGCCGGCCGGAGGGTGGTGGGCGGGGCTCGACCCATTGGCGGTTTCAACCTTTTTGTCGCGCATGGCCGTGATTCTCCCCCGCTCCGGGGCCTTGCGCACACCCGGAGCGGGGGAGGTGTCCGGCGGTACGGGCGCCCCGGCGCGGGCGCCCGTACTCCCTGGCCTCAGAGTCCGCGCTGGGCCCGGTGCAGATTGACCGGGAGCACCCCGCCCGGCGCGCCGTAAGCTTCCAGCCGGGAGTTCAGCGCTCCCGTGAAGTCCGGCTGGTCGGTCTGGCCGAACTCGCGGACCGTCGAGATCGCGACGGTCGCGCTGTACGGGGCGACCTCGTCGATCTTCACCAGCCCGGCGCGCCCATTGGTCACCGTGATGTTCCAGTGGGTGAACCGGGCCCCGTAGAGCGGCCCCGCGCTGGCGTCGCCGCCGTGGCGGCCGTCGTTGTGCACCGTGATCTCGGTGCGCACATTGGCGAACGGCATCCCCCGGTGGGTGTCGAAGGTGCCCATCTCCATCACCCCGCGCGACCAGACGTTGTGACTGGAGAGCCCCTCCACGTTGATGCCGTGCAACTGCGTGCCGGCGGGCTCCGGGACCGTGCGCCGGGCGACGGTGAACTCCTCCACGAGGTTGTCGTGCGCGCCCTCGCGGCAGAAGTACGGATGGTGGGAGCCCCGGCCCTCCACCCGGGTGGAGCGCAGGGTGCAGGCGGAGGCGGCGACCAGCCCGAAGCCGTTGTCGGCGTGGCGGACGGTGATGTCCGTGGCCCAGCAGTCGTACGCGCACTGGAAGGTGACCCCGTTGTACCCCTTGTCCAGGAGGTGCGGGGACTGCGGGGTCTCCACGGCCTCCAGGGTGAGCCCCTCCACCCCCGAGTCGGTGAGCGGTGCGACCGGGGTGACGATCCTGGGGTCCCACTCGGGCCGCAGATCCAGCGGCAGGGGCCGTTCGAGGGTGATCCGCCTCCCCTCGACGGCGGCGATCCGCACCGGCCACTCGTACGGGACATAGCTGGTCAGCTTGGTCTTGTCGGCCCAGTGGTACGCCCGGGGGCCCGGGCCGCCGCCCGCCATGTGCTCCAGCAGGGTGTGGCCGGCGTCGTCGGCGACACGGAGCAGGACCAGCCGGCCGGCGTGCAGACGGCGGGCGTCGGGGACGGTGAGGGACCAGTCGCCCCGGCGGGCGGGCCGGGGAGTGGCGAGGGTGCGCCACTCGTCGCGGCGGTTCCCGGTCCAGCCCTCGAAGGGCCACTGTCCGGCCCGGATGGCGCCGGTGAGGCTCTCCCAGCGGGCCCGGGGGCAGAGCCAGATGAGCCCGCCGGCCCAGGACCAGGAGGACTTGTCGCCGCCGTAGCGGCTGCCGTAGGGGCCGATGAGGTCGGTGAGGTGCCGGGTGGCGTGCAGCAGGGTGCGTCCGCTGCCCGCGCCCCGGAGGACGACTCCGCTGTCGCCGATGTGGATGAGACCGTCGACGCGGTACGTGCCCGGGGGCAGCCGGACGGTGCCGCCGCCGCGCGCGCCGATGTCCGCGAGGGCGCGGTTGATGGCCGGGGCCGCGTCGGCGGAGCCGTCGGACCGGGCTCCGTAGTCCAGCGCGCTGACGGTGCGCCGGCGGTGGCGGGTGGACCGGCTGCGGCTGCCGGCCCGAGCGATGTAGGGGATCTGGGGGTGGTTGTACGGATCGCGGCGGAACTCGGCCCAGAGCGCGGACCCGGGAGCCGCCCCGGTGGCGGGCCCGGGGCCGGGGCCGGACCCGGGAGCCGCCGGGGTCGCGGCCGAGGCCCTGGGGGCCGTACCCCCGGCGACGGTGGAGCAGACGGCCGCGACGACGGCGGTGGCGCCGCCGAGGAGGGTGCGTCTGCTGAGAGGGTGCCGACCGGTCTCCATGAGCCTCAGCCTCCACGGATATGAACAGGGTTCATATGTGCGTCGCTGGGGAGCATGCCACGCGGCCCGGGGGACGGGAAGGGGTCGTACCGCCCCGACCGCGCCGGAGCCGGGGCCCGGCCCGAGAAGGGGAGGAGGGGAGGAGGGGAGGAGGAGAGGAGGGACCGGCCGGTCAGGACTCGGAGGACTTGCCGTCGCCGGTCAGATGGGTGAACGCTTCGAGGTTGCGGGTGGACTCCCCGCGCGAGGTCCGCCAGGCGTACTCACGGCGGATGGCCCCGGCGAACCCCAGCTCCAGCAGGGTGTTGAAGGCCCCGTCCGAGGCCTCCAGGACCGATCCGAGAATCCGGTCCAGCTCGTCCGGGGTGATCGCGGCCAGCGGGAGCTTCCCGGTCAGATAGATGTCGCCGAGGGCGTCGATCGCGTAACCCACCCCGTACAGCCGGAGGTTGCGCTCCAGCAGCCAGCGGTGGACCGCCGCGTCGTTCTCGTCGGGGTGGCGGATGACGAAGGCGTTCACCGAGAGGGAGTGGCGGCCGACCCGCAGGGAGCAGGTGGTGGAGAGCTTCCGGGTGCCGGGGAGGGTGACCACATAGGAGCCGGGCTCGGGGCTCTCCCAGTCGAGATCCGCGTCCTTCAGGGCCCGCTCGATGATCTGTGTGGGCTGCGGTACGTCAGACATGGTGCGAGCGTACCCGGCGGCGGTGTTCGTACATGGCGGCCGTGTAGACGTCGGCGGTGGTCCCGGCGGCGGTGTCCCAGCCGAAGGACTCGGCGTGCCGGGCGGCCTCCGCGCCCATCCGGGCGGCGAGCGGGGGGTTGGTGAGCAGCCGGTGCAGGGCGCGGGCGTACTCGGCGGGGTCGTGGCCTTCGATCAGGATGCCGGTCCTGCCGTCGCGCACGGCCACCGGGAGGCCGCCGACCCGTGCCGCGACCACCGGGGTGCCGGCGGCCTGGGCCTCGATCGCCACCAGGCCGAAGGATTCGCTGTAGGAGGGCATCACCAGGGCCGAAGCGGCGCGGAACCAGTCGGCGAGCGTCTCCTGGGAGACCGGCGGGTGGAAGTGGACGACATCGGCGATGCCGAGGCGCGCGGCCAGCTTCTGGAGCCCCTCGGGCTTGGCGAGGCCGCTGCCGCTGGGGCCGCCGACGACGGGGACATGGAGCCGGGAGCGGAGGGAGGGGTCGCCCGCCAGCAGCAGCGCGACCGCGTGCAGCAGGATGTCGGGGGCCTTCAGCGGCTGTATCCGGCCGGCGAAGAGCGGGACGAAGGCGTCCTGCGGGAGTCCGAGCCGGGCGCGGGCGGCGGCGCGGCCGTCCGCCGGGCGGAAGCGGTCGAGGTTCACCCCGGGATGGACGACGGCGACCTTGGCGGGGTCGGCTTCGTAGAAGCGGACGAGTTCCTCCGCCTCCTCCGCCGTGTTGGCGATCAGCCGGTCGGCGGCGTTGACGATCTGGGTCTCGCCGATGACCCGCGAGGCGGGTTCGGGGGTGTCGCCCGCGGCGAGGGAGGCGTTCTTGACCTTGGCCATGGTGTGCATGGCGTGGACCAGGGGCACGCCCCAGCGCTCGGCGGCGAGCCAGCCGACATGGCCGGAGAGCCAGTAGTGGGAGTGGACCAGGTCGTAGTGGCCGGGGCGCTGACGGGCCCAGGCCTGCATCACTCCATGGGTGAAGGCGCAGAGCTGGCCGGGGAGGTCCTCCTTGGGGAGGCCCTCGTAGGGGCCGGCGTCGACATGCCGGACGAGGACTCCGGGGGCCAGCTCCACGGAGGCGGGCAGTCCGCCGGTGGTCGCCCGGGTGAAGATCTCGACCTCGATGTTGATGGCGGCGAGCCGCCGGGCCAGCTCGACGATGTAGACGTTCATCCCGCCGGCGTCACCGGTGCCCGGCTGGTGCAGGGGGGAGGTGTGGACGCTGAGCATGGCGATGCGGCGCGGCTTGCGGTGCCCGCCGGGGAGTCTGAGGCGGGGGGACATGAGACCGCTGCCGAGCCGGGAGACGTACTGGCCGTAGTGGCTCACGTCGGCGTTCCTCCTCGTTCCGGCAGGGGCGGGGCCGGGTTCTCCACGGCGCACAACAGCGGAAGACCTCCCTCCATTTCCCGCGCTCCATCACTTTGCCAAATCATTACGAATGAGGGGTGGGGCGGAGTTCCCGCAGTGGCGGCCCGGGGACGGCGGAACGGGCGTTCCGGGCCGCTCCCGGGGGGCTCCCGGGGGGCGACAGGGAGGGCGAGGGGGCGCGCGGGCGACGGCCGGGCGCGGAGGGGGACGGCGGAATGCGGAGGGGGGCGGCGGGATATGGAGGGATACGGAGGGATACGGGGGCGCTGACCGGTCCGGCCCACGGGGCCGCATACGCTCGCTGTCATGACCCGCCCCGTCGGCACCCCGACCCGCGGGACGACCAACCCCAACCGGCTGGGCCGGATGGACCGCTGGATCGCCGCCGCCCACGGCCCCGCGCTGCGCCGCGGCGACCGGCCGCTCGCCGTCGACCTCGGATACGGCTCCGCCCCCTGGACCACTCTCGAACTGCTGCGGCGGCTGCGCGCCGCCGACCCCCGGTGCGAGGTGACCGGGATCGAGATCGACCCGGGGCGGGTCGCGGCGGCGAAGCCCTACGAGCGCGAGGGGCTGAGCTTTCGCCACGGCGGCTTCGAACTCCCGGTGGAGCGCCCGCCACTGCTGATCCGCGCCGCGAACGTGCTGCGGCAGTACGAGGAGAGCGAGGTCGCGGCCGTGTGGGCGCGGCTGTGCGGACGGCTGGCACCGGACGGGCTGCTCGTCGAGGGCACCTGCGACGAGATCGGGCGGCGGCACGTCTGGGTCGCGCTGGGGCGCGAGGGCCCGCGCACGGTGACCTTCGCGACCCGGCTCGGCTCCCTGGACCGTCCGTCCGATCTGGCGGAGCGGCTCCCGAAGGCGCTGATCCACCGCAATGTGCCGGGCGAGCCGGTCCACGCGTTTCTGCGGGACTTCGACCGCGCGTGGGCCGCGGCGGCTCCGTACGCCTCGCTCGGCGCGCGGCAGCGCTGGATCAGGGCCGTACGGGAGCTGGGGACGGCGTGGCCCGTGACGGACGACCGCAAGCGGTGGCGGCAGGGCGAGGTCACCGTCGCCTGGGAGGCGCTCGCTCCCCGGTTCGAGTGAACACACGGGCGAGCGGGGAACGCGTGGGGACCGCTGTTCGTCACCGATGCGTGGGGGCGTGCGCGGGACGGTCCACCGGCCGGGCCCGCGGTTGCGGCCCTGTCGTTTCGCGGGGCGCCGTGGCACCATCACGGCAGCGCCCGTAAGTTACTGACGGTAAATCAGTTAGCTTGGAGGGGGAGTCGTGAACCGACGCCGCTGTGCCATCGCCGCCATCACCCTGGCCTGCGCGCTGAGCGTGCTCGCCGCGCCGGGCACGGCGCTCGCCGCCCCCGCCCCCCTGCTTCCCCGGGTGCCCTCCGCGCCGCTCCTCCCCCGGGCGCCGGAGCCCCCGGCCCCCGCTCCGTCCCCGGCGGACACGGAGAAGTCGCTGAACGAGGTGCGGCTGGAGATAGAGGACCTGTACCACCGGGCGGTCTCCGCGACGGACGCGTACAACCAGGCCAAGGAGGAGGCGGAGCGGCAGTCGGCCGAGATCGTCGAGCTGGCGCGGTCCATCGACAAGGGCCGGAAGCGCATCGACGACCTCAGGGCCCTCGCGGGAGCCGCCGCCCGCGCCCAGTACCAGGGCGGAGGGCTGCCCCCCGAGGCGTATCTGGTGCTCACGGACGACCCCGAGCTGTTCCTCGACGGGGTCGACCGGGTCAAGCAGGGCATGAAGGCGACCAAGGACCTGCTGGACGAGCTGGAGCAGACCCAGTCCGAGCTGGAGGCGTACACCAGGGACGCGAGCGCCCAGTGGAGAGCGCTGGAGGCCACCCGCGCCCAGGAGGCCGAGGCGAAGAAGGAGATCACCGAGCGGATAGCCGCCGCCGAGGAGCTGGAGCGGCGGCTGGAGAAGAAGGAACGCGCCCGGATGCTGGAGCTGGAGCGCGAGGCGGCCGAGCGGGCCCAGGAGGAGTGGCTGAGGGCCAGGGCGGCGGACCGGGAGTCCGCCGGGGCCGGGGAGGCGGGGGGCGGCGCGGGCAATGCGGATGAGGCGGGCCGGGCGAGCGGTGCGGCCGGGAAGGCCGTGGAGTTCGCCAGGGCGCAGCTCGGCAAACCGTACGAATGGGGCGCGGAGGGCCCCGGGTCCTACGACTGCTCCGGGCTGACCTCCCAGGCGTGGGCGGCGGCCGGGGTGCCGATCCCCCGCACCTCGCAGGAGCAGTGGCGGCGGCTTCCCCGGGTCGGGGTGGAGGATCTGCGCCCCGGGGATCTGATCATCTACCACGCCGACGCCAGTCATGTGGGGATGTACACCGGGGGCGGGTCGATCGTGCACGCGCCGCGGCCGGGGCGGGATGTGACCGTGGCGGGGGCGGGCTCCATGAAGATCCTGGGGGTGGTGCGCCCCTCCGCGCAGGAGTGAGGGTGCCTGGCCGGCGGCGCGGCACGGTGGGGGCTCCCGGGGCGGGGGGCTGCCTTCCGGGGGTGAGCGCCCGGCCGACGGCGCCACACGGTGCGGGCTCCCGTGGCGGGGGGTCCGTCCTCAAGCGCCGGACGGGCTGGGGGTGCCGGATCGGCTGGGGTCGCTCGGGGCTTCCGAGGCCGGGGGCCGTCCTCACACAGTGGATGGGCGCGGTGTGCCGGATCGGCTGGGATCGCTCGGGGCCTCCGGGGCGCGGCCGGAAGGGGAGGGAAGGCGTGATGTTTGTCATGAGGGGGTGGTCAACTGCCCTCTGATGCCCGGCATGCATCCCTCTGCCCCCTCCCCACTCATTCCACTGCGGCAGCGGCTACCGCTAGGGTCCCGGTCTGGCGGGTTGTCGTTCGACGTCCCGCCGCGCCCTCGGGGGAGGGAAGGAACCCGGATCACATGCCCGTACCCGTACCGCGTCAGCGCACCGCCCCCACCGCGGAGAGCCCCGGCAGCAGTGCCGTCGGCGGTGGCGACCTCACCCTGCTGGTGATCGAGGACGACCCCACGGGCACCTTCTCGCTGCCGGAGCCGCCCGACCCGCCCGGCGCGGCCGGCCCCCGCGTCCGGGTCCGCAGCGCCCGGAACCTCACCGAGGCCGAGCGGCTGCTCACCGACGACGTCGACTGCGTACTGGTCGATCTCGCACTCCCCGGCGGCCCGCCGGAAGACCAGCTCGCACCGCTCCGGCACGTCCTGCGGCTGGCGCCCCGGCACGCCGTGCTCGCCCTCACCACCTCAGACGACGCGGAGGGCGCGGCCGAGGCCGTGCGGCTGGGCGCCCAGGACCACCTCTTCCGCGACGAGCTGGACGCGCGGCTGCTGAGCCGCACCGTCAGATACGCCGTCGAGCGGAAGCGCGCCGACACGGTCCAGCACAAACTGGCCGAGTCCCGGCTGCGCGCCCAGGAGAACGCCCGGCTGGAGCGCGGACTGCTGCCCACGCCCTTGCTGGAGGGCTCGGACCTCGGCTTCGCCGCCCGCTACCGCCCCGGCCGGTCCCGCGCCCTGCTCGGCGGCGACTTCTACGACACCGTGCGCACCCCGGACGGCACGGTCCACGCGATGATCGGCGATGTCTGCGGCCACGGCCCGGACGAGGCGGCACTCGGTGTGGAGCTGCGGATAGCGTGGCGGGCGCTGACCTTCGCCGGGCTCTGCGGGGACGAGCTGCTCTCGACGCTCCAGCGGGTGCTGGAGCACGAGCGTGAGAGCGAGGAGATCTTCGCGACCCTCTGCACGGTCGACATCGCGCCGGACGGCCGGCGGGCCGGACTCTGTCTGGCGGGCCACCCGTCCCCGCTGATCACCCGGGGCGGCCGGGCCGCCCCGCTGCTTCCGTACGAGAGCGGTGGCCCGGCCCTGGGCCTGCTGCCGCGCGCCCGCTGGCCGCGCCGCCAGGTCGAGCTGGGCGGGGCCTGGTCCCTGATGCTCTACACGGACGGGCTGATCGAGGGGCGCTCGGGCCCGGACGAGAGAGCGCGCCTGGGGGACGAGGGAATGCTGAAGATGATCAACCGCCAGCTCGCGGCGGGGCTGACCGGCGAGGCGCTGCTGGAGTCCGCGGTCGCCGAGGCGCGCGAACTGAACGGCGGAGACCTCAACGACGATGTCGCGGTACTGCTGCTGAGCAGGGGCTGAACCCCACCCGCCCGGAGCGGGAGCCGCGCCGGCTACCGCCCGCCGTTGTACGGGCCGTAGGGGCCGTCGCTGCTGGAGCCGCCACGCCTGCCGCCACCACCGGTGACCTGCTTCAGCGCGGGCCGCACATCGACGAAGAAGACGATGGTGGCGATCAGTCCCGCGATGGACAGGAAGAGCACGCTGAGGAAGAGATTCACGGTGAAGGTGACACCGAGAATGATCACCCAGAAGCTCTTGGTCTGCTTGTCCGCTGCGCGGTAGGCGTCCTCACGGGCGAAGGCCGCCATGATCAGCGCGGTCGCGGACGAGATCAGGAAGACCAGGAACAGGATGTTCCAGAGGTTCGCTTCGAAGCTCGCGCGCAACATGGTGGGCACCGCCTACGCCTAGTGAGTGATGGAAGGTCTCGCCGCCAAGGTACCCGGAGAACGGACCGGACACCCCGAAAGGTGCCCGGCCGGTTCCGTCGTCCGCCCCTTACCGGGTGGGCGGGGTGGTCTTCTTCGCGGCGCCGGTCCGGCGGACGGCGGCCTTGCGGGCGGCGGGCTTCCTGGCCTCGGGCCTGGTCTCGTCCTTCGCCTCGCCCTTCGCCTCGGACTTCGACTCGGACTTCGTCTCGCTCTTCACCTCGCCCGTCCCGGCCGCGCGGCCGTTCGCGGGCTCGGTCCGGGTCTGCGCGGGCTTCGCGGGCTCGGTCCGCACCGGAGTCGTCCGCACCGGCTCCCGCTTCTTCGGCTCGGGCTCGACGGCGACGGCGATCTCGGTGATCTCCTCGGCGGCCTCGCCGCGCCAGGTCCGCACCGTCTGCTCACCGTGCTCGGCGACCTTCTCGTAGGTCTCCCGTGCCTTCACGGCGTACTCGGCCGCGACCCCGACGCCGCGCAGCGCCAGGTCCTGAGCCGTCTCGCCCAGCTTCTTCAGATCCGCGTCGAACCCGCCGAGCACCTCGGTGACCTTGGCCTGCACGGTGGCCTGAGCCTCCTTGGCCTGCGTGCTCACCTTCTCCTGCACGACCTTGGGGTCCGTGTTCCGCACGGCGTCGATCCGGCCGGGCGCCTCGGCGGCGAGCTGCTCCAGGAGCGCGGGCACCTTCCGGGCCTGCTGGACGGCGAGGTCGGCCGTGCCGGCGGCGAAGTAGAGGGGGGTGGGGTCGGTGAACGTCTTGCGGAGGTCATCGGTGATGGCCATGACTGTGGTCCTCCTGGAAAGCAGTTCAGTGTGAGGGTTGGCCGGCATCTCCGCCGCCGGCCGTGCGGGGGCCTTCAACGGTGGTGTCGGATTCTTCGGGGCCTTGGGGGTCTTTCGGGTCTTCGGGGCCCGCCGGGCCCTCCGGCTCCGTGGTCTCGAATCCGTTCTCCTTGCGGAAGGACTCGTAGATCTGGAGGAGAACGGCCTTCTGCCGCTCGTTTATGGAGGGGTCGGCGATGATGACGGCCCGTGTCTCCAGCTCGTCCCGGTCCCGCTCGTCGAGGATTCCGGCGCGCACGTACAGCGTCTCGGCGGAGATCCGCAGGGCCTTGGCGACCTGCTGGAGCACCTCCGCGCTCGGCTTGCGCAGCCCGCGCTCGATCTGGCTGAGATAGGGATTGGACACCCCGGCGGCGTCGGCGAGCTGCCGAAGCGAGAGCTGGGCGTTGCGCCGCTGCTCGCGGAGGTACTCACCGAGATTGCCGACGTTGAGTGATGCCATACCCCGATGGTGCACACTCGCGCTAACTATTGCAAGCAGATGCTTGCAATAGTGTTGCGCGCCACGCCGTCCGGCGGATGCGGCGGCTCCGGTGGCGGGGGATGTCAGGGGCAGAGCGTGCCGTCGTCGCGGCGGGTGACGCCGGGGCGGGTGTTCAGGGACCACAGATGCGTACAGCGCGGGCACTGGAGATGGACGACCGGGCCGCTGTTGGAGATCAGATAGCGCCAGTGGTCACCGCAGTTGCGGCGGTCCGCGCAGGCCGCGCAGTGGCGGGCGTCGTCGCAGACGGGGCAGGGCAGCCAGGCGCGGCGGGCGGAGTCCGCCTGCAGATCAATGGGCAGCACGGCCCGGCCCCTCCCCCGGCAGGACACCGGCCGCCACCAGCAGCTCATGGGTGCGCCGCTGCTCGGCGTCCAGGCCGGAGTAGAGGAGGGCGTACGCCTCGCCCTCGCCCCGGAGGGCGGCGGCGGGGTCCCAGTCGGGGCCGAGCGCGGCCACGACCTCCGCCCGCCGCCTGACCTCCTCAAGGGTCAGGTCGATCGTGAAGGGTATGAGGTCGCCGCCGCCGTCCCGGTTCATATCGTTCATGTCATTCATGGCGTTCATGTCATTCATGGCGGAACTTCCGGTGTGAGGGGGAACGGCCCATCTCTACCAGGCACCCGCGGTAACAGGGAAGGGTTGCCTAAGTTGCCACCGGGGGGCACTCTCCACGGGTCGCGCGCGCGACGGTCCCCGGATCGGCCGACGCGGGTGGGCCGTTGCCGGGTACCGCCCCCGGCCGGGCGGACACGGTCCGCCCGGGGAGCTGTGAGGCACCTCACGGACCGTCTCCCTGGAAAACCAGTTCGCCGGGTTCCGGGGCGGCCTGTCACGATCGCGGTATGGCGCGCACATTCGAGGATCTGGTCGCGGAGGCCGAGACCGTGTCCGTGGACGGCTGGGACTTCTCCTGGCTGGACGGCCGGGCCCGTGAGGAGCGCCCGTCCTGGGGGTACGCGCGCACGCTGGCCGAGCGGCTGGGGCGGGTGGGCGCGGCGCTCGACATCCAGACCGGGGGCGGTGAGGTCCTCGCGGGGGTGGCGGCGCTTCCGCCGCTGATGGTGGCGACCGAGTCCTGGCCGCCGAACATCGCCCGGGCGACGGCGCTGCTGCACCCGCGCGGGGTGGCGGTCGTCGCGGACGAGGACGAGCCGCCGCTCCCGTTCGCCGATGAAGCCTTCGACCTGGTGGTCAGCAGGCATCCGGTGACCGTGTGGTGGGAGGAGATCGCCCGGGTGCTGCGGCCCGGCGGCGGTTATCTCTCCCAGCAGGTGGGCCCGGCCAGCGTCTTCGAGCTGGTCGAGTTCTTCCTCGGACCCCAGCCGCCCGCGACCCGCCGTGCGCGCCACCCCGACGACGCCCGCGCCGGGGCCGAGGCCGCCGGTCTGGAGGTCGTGGATCTGCGGCCGGAGTCGCTGCGGACCGAGTTCCACGACATCGGCGCGGTGATCTACTTCCTGCGGAAGGTGATCTGGATGGTGCCCGGCTTCACCGTCGACGGTTACCGCGACCGGCTGAGGGAGCTGCACGAACGCATCGAGCGGGAGGGTCCGTTCCGCGCGCGCACGACCCGGTTCCTGATCGAGGCCCGCAAGCCCGGCGGAGTCGGTCCGTGAGCCCGGCCAGGCCGCCGCTGCCCGTCCGGGGGTCCGGACGGGCGGCGGCGGGTGCGATGACCGGCTGTCACCGCACCCGCCGAGGCAGCCGGCGGACACCCGGGGGGACCTGGCGGACACCCCGGGGGACCCGGAACCAGGGAGTTTCTTTCGGATCAGGCCGGATAGGACGGCTCAGCGGACGTCGACGTAGTCCTCGCCCGAGTTCAGGCTCTGGGTGGAGGAGTTGCCGGCGTAGCTGTAGCGGAAGGACCCATCGGCGGACGCCTTGACCGTGGTCTTCAGGTTGCCCTTCTTGTCCGACTTGATGGTCTTCAGGGTCGACCAGGTCTTGGCGCCCTTCTTCTTGAACTGGAGCTTCACCGACTGGTCGCCGTAGCCCGAGTACTTCTCGGCGGCCCAGTTGACGCGGGTCAGGGTGCCCGTGGCGGTGATGGTCTTGCCCTTCTTGACCGGCTCGGGCGAGGCGTTGACGGTCAGCTTCGCCGCGTGCGTGAAGTCGAAGGTCTTGACGTTGTCGCGGTAGGTGAAGTCGCCGTCCTTGCCGTCGGCGTCGGCGGAGACCTTCCACTTGGTGCGCAGGGCACTGGTGTCCAGGTCCAGCCACGGCATGACGGTGAAGTTCACCTTGCAGGTCGGCTTGGTGCCGGAGCCGCACGAGGCGCCGTTCACCCCGTCGGAGGAGATCCAGCCGTCCGGGTCGTCGAAGTTGGAGCCGTGCCAGAGGTTGGCGTCGGCGCCGGCGATACCGGAGTTGTCGCTGGCCGTGAAGGTCACCGAGAAGGTCTTGTCGGAGATGCCGACCACGATCGGCTTGCCGCCGTTGACCACCACGTTGGAGATCTTGGTGTCGCCGTAGGTCACATCGGGGGCGGCGAGCGCCGCACGGGCGGCGGCGGCGCTGTCCGGCTTGTCGGCCGCCTGTGCCGCCGGAACGGCCAGAGCGCTGAGGGCGAAAGCACCGGTAACCACGGCGACGGATGCACGAGTGCGCATATATATCCCAGTTCAGAGGGGGCTCCGAGACGCGACACGCGCGCCCTCTGGGTGCCCGGAGGTCTAGTGAGTCAGCCGACTCATCAAGTCCAGACATGGGGGTGAAGTGAATGGTTGCATCACTTGATGAAGATCCTATGAGTGATATTCGAAGCCGAGCGATCTTCGGGAGGCGCTCCACGAGGAAAGGACGACCGAAGACCGGCCTTATCACTCCGCGATGACCCTCAAACGTCGACTTTCAGCCACGCCGAACACCCCGAGGCGCGGCCGACCCTCCGACACGCCCATGGGCAGCACCCGGGAACACCCCTGCGAATCGCCATCAAGCCACCCATACGCGACTTCCGTTCGGAACCACCACACCACTTCTCGCCACCCCCGCCCGGCCCTCCACCCCCGCCGGCGCATCCCCCCGGGCACCCGGCGCGCCGACCGCGCCTCCCGGGCGTGTCGCTCTCGCTCCCGCTCAACCACGGCCCGTCATCAGCGACTCCACCCACAGGGTCGTTGCATCTGAGACCCGCCCCGGCCCCAGGGGCGACCGCCGGGCGGCGCGGCGCCCCCGGGGCGGAGGGACAGAAGGGGCCACAGGTGGCGGGAACGATCCGTTGGAAGGCGTGTGACCAGTGAGTACTATGCGCCGTAGTTGATCAGTCGCATGGCGTCATCCACGGCGAATGCGGCAGCGCCGAGCCGTACTTCGCACAGAGCACTCCGCAAAGCGACCGCAACTCCGCAGATCAGATCCCCCAGCAGAGAGGTGGCCGAAGGTGGGGCCCGAGCTGACCGTTCCGCCGATCTTCTCCCCGATACCCCCCGCCATCCATCCCCGGCACGCGGCCATCGACGCCCAGACCACCGCCTGGGCCGAGGCCATCGGCATCGGCAGCGACGAGCTGCGCGCCCGGCTCGTCCGCCATGACATCGGCACCTTCTCGGCCATGATCCTTCCCGAGGGCCGCGACGAGGTCGTCTCCCTCCTCGCCGATTTCGTCCTCTGGCTCTTCGGCGTGGACGACGGGTACTGCGAGGAGAGCGACCTCGGCCACCGCCCGGGCGACCTGATCGCGGTGCTGCACCGGCTGCTGCGCATCGCGCAGAATCCCGAGACACCGCTGCTCGCCACGGACCCGCTGGCCATAGGGCTGCGCGATCTGCGCGCCCGGGTCTCCCGGTACGGCACCCACGGCCAGACCGCACGCTGGATCGACGCCCTGCGGGAGTACTTCTTCTCCGTCGCCTGGGAGGCCGACCACCGACGCGCCGGCACCGTACCCGACCTCGACGACTACACCCTGATGCGGCTGTACGACGGCGCGACGACCGTGGTCCTCCCCCTGCTGGAGATGGCCCACGGCTACGAACTCCAGCCCCATGAGCGGGACAGCCCCGCCACCCGGGCCGCCGCCGAGATGGCGTCCTTCATCATCACCTGGGACAACGACATCCTGTCCCACCACAAGGAGAGCCGCAGCTCCGGCTACTGGCTCAATGTGATCCGGGTGCTGGAGCACCACCACGGCCTGGACCCCGACCAGGCGCTGGCCACCGCCGTCTCCCAGCGCGACCGGGTGATGTGCCGGTATCTGCGGCTGCACGAGACGCTGATGGCGACCGCCAGCCCTCAACTGCGGCGGTATCTGGCCAGCCTGGCCCACTTCATACGGGGTGCCCAGGACTGGGGCATCAGCTCGCAGCGCTACACCACCCCGCACGACCCCGCCCATCTCCCCACGTCCTTCAGTGACACCCCCACCGACGACCGCGACACGCCGCTGGACATCCCGGTGGTCGCCTGGTGGTGGGATCTGCCGGTGGGGGCGCGGGGGGCGGTGGGGGTGGGGGTGGGCCGGGGGCGGCAGCTCCTGGAAACGGCCCCGGTCTGACCGGGCGGGGGCCCGGGCCCCCCGGGAGCCCCGGGGTGCGCCCCTGGCGGGCCCCGCACCTCGGGAGCCCGCACCCCGCAGGCCCAGGCCAGGGGCCGGCCCCCGAACCCCCGCGCATCGAACGCCGGCGAGGCTGGATGGCCGGAAGACCCGCGCCCCGCGGGCCCGGGTCAAGGGCCGGCCCCCCGGGGCGCAGGCCCAGGCCAGGGGCCGGCCCCCCGGGGCACGGTCAGAAGATGTCAGGGCACCACGGCCGCCTCGGGGTGCGGAAGAACTCCGCGGTGCGGGCGGCGCCCGAGTGGTGTTCGCGGAGGGTGCCCAGGGCCAGCAGGCGCGTGGGGGAGGCGTCCCCCAGATAGAGCGCCCCCAGCTCCCGCACCCCCATCGTCAGATCCGGCTCATCCGATGTCGGCCGGCACCCCGCCCCCTCCGGCGACACCTCCACCCGGAACCGTCCGTCCGCCAGCCCAGCGGGTCCTCGATCTCCAGCACCAGGCTCCCCGAGCCGTCATAGGCCCGCGCCTCCAGGGCGCGTACGACATCGAGAATCCGCACCCACAGAAAGTCCGTCTGCGCCACCATCCGCGCCGCCCGCGGATCGGGCAGCAGCTCCGGCAGCAGATCGTCCGGTGCCCGCCGCCCCGACCGCACGGAGGTGACCCAGTCGATCGAGCAGACATACGTCCACAGCGCGCGCTCCGCCGCCGGGTTCAGCGCCACCAGGTCCCGTACCGTCAGCACATTGTCCGGCTGCTTGGCATCCGACCACTTCCCGTCGGTGCTGTAGACGACCATCCCCTCGGCCTCGCCCGCCGCCGACCGGTACACCGCGTAGAACGGCTCCGTCCACGGCTCGCTCTGCACCTTCACCTTTCCCGTGCGCAGCTCCCACCAGCGCTCGGGGCGGCTCACCACACCGTGCTGGAAGGCCGCGAGGCCGGCGTGCACCTCCGCGCCCAGCTTGCGGGCGTCCGCCGCGTCCACCAGGTCGATGCGTCCGCCGCCGTCGGGGCCCGACCAGCGGCGGTCGAGCCCGGCCCGCGCGAGGTCGATCTCCCAGACGGCGGTGGAGGCCGCCGGGCCGAAGCCGAACCGGCCGTAGATCGGGTACTCCGCGGCGATCAGCGAGGCCACGGCGTCGCCGCGCTCCTTGGCGACCGCGAGATCGGCGTTCATGATCCCGCTGAGCAGCCCCCGGCGGCGGTGTGTCGGGGTGACGGTGACAGCGGTGACCGCGTTGGCGGACACGGTCGCGCCGCCGGGCACGGTCAGCCGCTGGGCGAAGGACCGGTACGTCGCGACACAGCGGCCGTCGTCGAAGGCGCCGATCGTGCGCGCGAGGTCCGCGTCGGCGCGGCGGATCTGTATGTCCTGTTCGGAGGGGGTCGGCGGGACGAGAAATCCGGTGCCCACCGCCCGCAGCCAGTCGGGGAATTCGGACTCGGTGACAGCACGGGTCTCAAGGCTCATACACCCACGCTAAGCACAGCCCCGTCAGAAAGTCGCGCGGATTTCCCCGACCTCGTCACCCCCGCCGAGGAGCGGCGACCGGCCGATCCGGGCCACCACCGGCGCGTCCACCCCCAGCAGCCGCAGACCGCGCGCCAGCACCGGTCCCAGCGCCCGCCCGGCACCGTCGTCGATCTTGAAGGCGAGCGCCCGGCCGTCGGGGAGCGCCACCGCCTGGACGGCCTCGGCGCCCATCTTGGAGAGGGTCCCGGGGACCTCGCTCATCAGCCAGGTGTCGGCGCGGCGGGTGCCCGCCACATACTCGGGGTGGGCGCGCATCGCGTCCGCGACCCGCCGCTCGGGGGTCCCCGGCGCGGCCAGCACCAGGGAGCGGAAGCCGCGCGCCAGCCCGGTCAGCCCGATCGCCATCAGCGGGGCGCCGCAGCCGTCCGTACCGACGGCGGCCACCGGCTCGCCCGCCGCCTCCTCTATCACCGTGTGGACGAGCCTCTGGAGCGGGTGGGCGGGGTCCAGGTACCCGGCGCGGTCCCAGCCGTTGCGGGCGCAGGCCGCCAGCATCGCGGCGTGCTTGCCGGAGCAGTTCATGGTGATCTTGTCGCGGGCCTTCCCGGCGGCGAGATACGCCTCCGCCTCGACCGGGTCGAGCGGCAGATCGGGCGGGGTCCGCAGCTCATCGGCGGAGAGCCCCCACTCGTCGAGCATGGTGCGGACGAGAGCGAGGTGGAAGCTCTCGCCGGAGTGGCTGGCGGCGGCGAGCGCGAGCCGCTCCCCCGCCACGTCGAGACCGGCCCGCAGCACGGCGGCGGCCTGGAAGGGCTTGTTGCTGGAGCGCGGGAAGACGGGGGCGGCGGGGTCGCCGATGGCGAGCTCCACGGTGCCGTCGGCCGCGAGGACGACCAGTGAGCCCCGGTGGTGGCCCTCGGTGAAGCCGGATCGTACGACTTCGGCGAGGACCGGGGGTATGGCGGGGGCGGCAGGGGTCATCGTCGGCCTCCAGGGCGGGCGGGGAACCCGCTTCCGGAAGGATCGCTTCAGGTCAGCAGGTCGTCTACTTGGGCTTCGCCCTCACGGTACCTGCGGGCGATCTCGGCACTGCAATCGTCGGCCATCCGCTGGAGCAGCTGACGGCGGTGCGAGACCTGCCGCTCGTAGTGGACCAGCCGCCCCATCCCGGCGTGCAGCTCCTCGTCCGTACGGGCGGTGAGATCGGACAGCTCCACATCGGCGAGCATGTCGGAGGCGAGCCGGCGGACCTCCTCGCCGCGCGGGGTGGAGAGGGTCACATGGCGGGCGGAGGTCCGGTGCCGGGAGGGCGCGTCGGCGAGGATCTCGGAGAGCCGGTCCACCACGAGCCGGTCCATGACCGGGGCCTGCGGCTGGGTGCGCCGGGACAGCTCGGCGCGGAGGATGTCGATCCGGCCGTGGAGCAGCCGCCGCACATAGCTGAGGTCCGCCTCGTCGCGCTGCGAGTCCCGGCGCAGGGTGCGCAGCTCGGGCAGGCGCAGGGCGCGCAGATCGTACGGCGGGGGGTGGGGGAGGCCGTCGGCGGTGGTGCGCTGCTGCGGCGGGCGCAACGGGTGCGGACCCCCCGGCGGACCGCCGAACGAGCCGCCGAACGGGCCGCCCAGCGGACCCTGGCCCCCCTGCGGCCCCGCGAGCGGCCCCCCCTGCGGACCGCCGAGCGGGCCGCCGTGGGGGAGATGGGCCGTGGCCGTCGCGGTGGCCGTGGGGCCCCCGGGCGGCGGGAGGGCCTCGGTGGTCGCGGGCCCGGCCGGCTGCCCGGTTCCAGATGTGCTCATATGCGTAATTCCGTCCCCTCGACCGGTGCGGCACCCCGCCTTTGTGCATCGTGCCACTCCCCCGCCGTCCGACGCAGGCGCTCTGCACCCGTTCAGCCCCAGATAGGTTGGTCTGTATGCGTGCAGTGGTGCAGAGAGTCGACGGCGCGAGCGTCTCCGTCCCGGACGGAACGGGCTCCGAGACGGTCGGCGAGATCATCGGTGAGGGACTGTGTGTGCTGGTGGGGGTCACCCATGAGGACACCCCGGAGAAGGCGGCGCGACTGGCGCGGAAGCTCTGGTCGCTGCGGATTCTCCAGGGGGAGAAGTCCTGCTCGGACGTGAATGCGCCCTTGCTGGTGATTTCCCAGTTCACTCTCTACGGGGACGCCCGGAAGGGCCGCCGCCCCACCTGGAACGCGGCGGCGCCCGGCCCGGTCGCGGAACCGCTGGTGGACGAGGTGGTGGCGCGGCTGCGGGAGCTGGGCGCGCGGGTGGAGACGGGCAGGTTCGGCGCGGAGATGAGGGTCTCGCTGACGAATCAGGGCCCTTTCACCGTGCTGGTGGAGATATAGAACCGGGGGGGGGGGGGGGGATTGCCCAAGCCACCCCCAAACACCCCCGGGGGGGCCCCCCGCCGCCCCCGGCCCCCGGGGCCCGGCGGGGGGCGGGGGGGT
>NZ_JBEOYB010000087.1:0-27408 GCF_040296845.1 Streptomyces sp. NPDC001985 | reverse complement strand
CGGGGGGCCGCCCCCCCAACCCCCGCTCCTCAAACGCCGGAGGGGCTGGACAACCCAGCCCGTCCGGCGCTTGAGGACGGACCCCGCACCCCGGGTGCCCGCGCCGAGCAAAAGCCCAGCCCGTCCGGCGCTTGAGGACGGACCCCCGGGCCACGGGAAACCCGCACCCGCGGGCCCCGGGCAGGCAGGGCAACGGGCAGGCAGGGCAACGGGCAGGCAGGGCAACGGGAGGGGGTCCCGCACCGGACTCGGTGCGGGACCCCCTCCCGTTCGGCGCGGCGTCAGCCGCCTACCCGCCGAACTCCTCCAACCCCTTCAGCGCCTGATCCAACAGCGCCTGCCGCCCCTCCAACTCCTTCGCCAGCTTGTCCGCCCTGGCGTTGTTCCCCTGCGCCCGCGCCGTGTCGATCTGCCCCCGCAGCTTGTCCACCGCCGCCTGGAGCTGCCCCGTCAGCCCGGCGGCACGCGCCCGCGCCTCCGGGTTGGTCCGGCGCCACTCGTTCTCCTCGGACTCCTGGATCGCCCGCTCCACGGCGTGCATCCGGCCCTCGACCTTGGGCCGGGCGTCGCGCGGCACATGCCCGACGGCCTCCCACCGCTCGTTGAGCGACCGGAAGGCGGCCCGCGCCGTCTTCAGATCCGTCACCGGCACCAGCTTCTCCGCCTCGGCCGCCAGCTCCTCCTTGAGCTTCAGGTTCTCCGCCTGCTCGGCGTCCCGCTCAGCGAAGACCCCGCTGCGCGCGGCGAAGAACACGTCCTGCGCACCCCGGAAGCGGTTCCACAGATCGTCCTCGGCGTCGCGCTGCGCCCGCCCCGCGGCCTTCCACTCCGCCATCAGATCGCGGTAGCGGGCGGCCGTGACACCCCAGTCCGTGGACCCGGAGAGCGCCTCGGCCTCGCCGACCAGCCGCTCCTTGACCTTGCGGGCCTCCTCGCGCTGCGCGTCCAGCGACGCGAAGTGGGCCTTGCGCCGCTTGGAGAACGCCGAGCGCGCGTGCGAGAACCGGTGCCACAGCTCGTCGTCCGACTTCCGGTCCAGCCGCGGCAGCCCCTTCCAGGTGTCCACCAGCGCCCGCAGCCGCTCACCCGCGGACCGCCACTGGTCGCTCTGCGCCAGCTCCTCCGCCTCGGCGACCAGCGCCTCCTTGGCGTGCCGCGCCTCGTCGTTCTGCTTGGCCCGCTGGACCTTGCGCTCCTCGCGGCGCTTGTCGACCGCTTCGACCAGGGTGTCGAGACGCTTGCCCAGCGCCGCGAGGTCGCCCACGGCGTGATGCTCGTCCACCTGCTTGCGCAGATGGTCGATGGCGGTCTGGGCGTCCTTCGCCGACAGGTCGGTGGTCTTCACCCGCCGTTCGAGGAGGCCGATCTCGACCACCAAGCCCTCGTACTTGCGCTCGAAATAGGCCAGAGCCTCCTCGGGAGTGCCGGCCTGCCACGATCCGACGACCTGCTCGCCGTCGGCTGTACGCACGTACACGGTGCCCGTCTCATCGACACGGCCCCACGGGTCGCTGCTCACAGCGCCTCCTCCACCTGATGCCGCGGAGGGTCCGCCCCCGGGCATCGTCCACAGTTTCCTGGGGCGGGCCGCGCCCGCCCTGCACAACGCCAATCTAGGCGACCGGTCGCCCGCCTGTCCGCACTCAGCGCGCCCGAAATTCCCCGGCCCGCCCGGCGGGACGGCTCACCGGTCACCCCTTGGTGACGGCCGCCTTCTCGACGGTGACCGCCGTCTTCGGGGGCCCGTCCGCTCCGCCGCCGGTGACCCCGCCCTTGGCGATCTTCTCCACCGTCTTCAGGCCGTCGGCGTCCATCTTCCCGAACGGCGTGTAGCTGGGCGGCAGTTTGGTGTCCTTGTAGACGAGGAAGAACTGGCTGCCGCCGCTGTTGGGCTGTCCGGTGTTGGCCATCGCCACCGTCCCCGGCGGGTAGGTCACGGTCCCGTCGGCGCCCGCCTTGCCCAGCGCGGTCAGATTCTCGTCGGGGACGTTGTAGCCGGGGCCGCCGGACCCGTCGCCCTTGGGGTCGCCGCACTGGAGGACGAAGATGCCGTCCGTCGTCAGCCGGTGGCACTTCGTCCCGTTGAAGTACCCCTTGCCCGAGAGTGCCTTGAACGAGTTCACGGTGCGCGGGGTCTTCCCCGCCTCCATCGCGATCTTGATCGGGCCCTGGTTGGTGGTGAGCGTCATCGAGTACGCCGCCTTTTTGTCGATCGACATGGCGGGCTCGGGGCTCTTGGACTCGGACGGCGCGGGGCTGGCGGACTCGCCGGCCTGCGCGACCGTGTCCCCCTCCTTCTTGGCGTCGTCGTCGCCCGGGAGCGCGCCGGTCGCGAAGGCGGTCACTCCGGCCGCCAGCACCACCGCGAGCACCGCCGCGCCCACCGTGATCTGCTGCTTCTTCTTGCGGGACTGTGCCCTGCGCTGCTGCTGGCGCTCGAACTTCTCCCTGGCGAGCTGCCGCCGCCGCTGATCGCTGGTGACCACCGGGTCTTCTCCCTCATCCCTCTGCGTTGTGCGTCGCGTGTGCCCGTACCGTATACGGGTTGGCTGTGGACGTAGCAGCGCCGGTAGGCTCTGATCTGCTGCAATCCGGAACTCCGCCGAAATCCGGGACAGGGCTCGCGCCAGTCACCGCCACCACATCCGAGGACGATCGTGCTTATTGCCGGGTTCCCCGCCGGGGCCTGGGGGACCAATTGTTATCTGGTCGCCCCCGCCGCGGGCGAGGAGTGCGTGATCATCGACCCGGGCCATCAGGCCGCCGACGGCGTCGCCGAAGCGGTCCGCAAGCACCGTCTCAAGCCGGTCGCCGTCGTTCTCACCCATGGCCACATCGACCATGTCGCCTCGGTGGTGCCGGTCTGCGGAGCCCATGACGTACCCGCGTGGATTCACCCCGCCGACCGGTACATGATGAGCGACCCGGAGAAGGCGCTGGGACGCTCCTTCGGCGCTCAGCTCATGGGCGAGCTGACCGTGGGGGAGCCGTCCGACGTGCGTGAGCTGACCGACGGCGCCCGGCTGGAACTGGCCGGTCTGGAGCTGACCGTGTCGCACGCGCCCGGCCATACCAAGGGGTCGGTGACCTTCGGGATGCCCGAGGCGGAGGACATTCCTCCGGTGTTCTTCTCGGGCGATCTCCTCTTCGCCGGCTCCATCGGACGCACCGACCTGCCCGGCGGCGACCACACCGAGATGCTCCAGTCGCTGGCCCGTGTGTGCCTGCCGCTGGACGACTCGACCGTGGTGCTCTCGGGCCACGGGCCCCAGACGACCATCGGCCGTGAGCGTGTGAGCAACCCCTATCTGAGGGACCTCGCCTCCGGCTCCGGGAGCACGGACGCTCCCCGACGAGGAATGTGACGAGAAAGACGCTGTGAGCACCTTTCAGGCCCCTCGGGGCACCTATGATCTTCTGCCGCCCGATTCCGCCGCCTTTCTGGCGGTACGCGAGGCGATATCCGCTCCCCTGAGGAACGCCGGCTACGGCTACATAGAGACGCCCGGCTTCGAGAACGCCGAACTCTTCGCCCGGGGCGTCGGCGAGTCCACCGACATCGTGACCAAGGAGATGTACGCCTTCGAGACCAAGGGCGGCAGCCGGCTCGCGCTGCGCCCCGAGGGCACCGCCTCCGTCCTGCGCGCGGCGCTGGAGGCCAGCCTCCACAAGCAGGGCGTCCTCCCCGTCAAGCTCTGGTACTCGGGCTCGTACTACCGCTACGAGAAGCCCCAGAAGGGCCGCTACCGGCACTTCTCACAGGTCGGCGCCGAGGCCATAGGAGCCGAGGACCCGGCGCTCGACGCCGAGCTGATCATCCTGGCCGACCGGGCCTACCGCTCCCTGGGACTGCGCGGCTTCCGCCTCCTGCTGAACTCCCTCGGCGACCGGGAGTGCCGCCCGGTCTACCGCGAGGTGCTCCAGGAGTTCCTGCGCGGCCTCGACCTGGACGAGGAGACCCGCCGCCGGATCGAGATCAACCCGCTGCGGGTCCTCGACGACAAGCGCGCCGAGGTCCGGCGGCAACTGACCGGCGCGCCCTCGCTCCGCGAGCACCTGTGCGACGCCTGCCGTGCGTACCACCAAGAGGTGCGCGAACTGCTCACCGAGGCGGGCGTCCCCTTCGAGGACGACGAGAAGCTGGTGCGCGGCCTGGACTACTACACCCGGACGACCTTCGAGTTCGTCCACGACGCCCTGGGCTCGCAGTCCGCGGTGGGCGGCGGCGGGCGCTACGACGGCCTCTCCGAGATGCTCGGCGGCCCCTCGCTGCCGTCGGTGGGCTGGGCACTGGGCGTGGACCGCACGGTGCTGGCCCTGCGGGCGGAGGGCGTCGAACTGGACCTCCCCGCCCCCGTCGGGGTGTTCGCGGTGCCGCTGGGCGCCGAGGCCCGCCGGGTGCTGTTCGGTGTCGTCACCCGGCTGCGGGACGCGGGTGTCGCCACGGACTTCGCGTACGGCGGCCGTGGCCTCAAGGGCGCGATGAAGGTGGCCAACCGCAGCGGCGCGCGGTACGCGCTCGTGGCCGGCGAACGGGATCTCGCCGACGGGCTCGTCCAGCTGAAGGACATGGAGTCCGGCGAGCAGAAGCCGGTTCCGCTGGCGGATGTGGTCGGCGAGCTGCGCGCCCGGCTGGGCTGACCCGGCCGGTGCGCACACCCGGCCCCGGGTGCCGTCCCGCCCCCGTCAACCCGCTGTCCACCGCTCACACCGGGGAGTGAAGCCGACGCCGCCGCCCGCCGCGGGTGCGGCAGAATGGCCGTGCCCGAGCAGTGCCACCGAGTGATGGAACGGCGATATGACGACAGCAGCGGTAGACGACGTGTCCTCCGGCGAGCGGGTGGACGGGGACGGCTCCCGGGGCGCGATCGGCGGCAGCCGGCCCCTCGCCTGGCTGCTGGTGATCACGGGCGCGGCCGGTCTGCTGGCCTCCTGGGTGATCACGCTCGACAAGTTCAAGCTGCTGGAGGACCCCTCCTTCACCCCGGGGTGCAGCCTCAACCCGGTGGTCTCCTGCGGCAACATCATGAAGAGCGACCAGGCGCAGGTCTTCGGGTTCCCGAACCCGATGATGGGTCTGGTCGCCTTCTCCATGGTGATCGCCATCGGTGTCGGCCTGCTGGCGGGCGCCCGCTACAAGCGCTGGTACTGGCTGGGGCTGAACGCGGGCTCCGCGCTCGGCGCCGGCTTCTGCATGTGGCTGATGTACCAGTCGCTGTACAACATCAACTCCCTCTGCCTGTGGTGCTCGCTGGCCTGGGTCGCCACGATCGTGATGTTCTGCTACGTCACGGTCCACAATATCCGGCACCGGGTCATCAGGCTCCCCGAGGGCCCGCGCGGACTGCTCCTCGAATTCCACTGGCTCCCCCCGGTGCTCTGGATCGGCATCATCGGCATGCTGATCCTCACGCGCTGGTGGGACTTCTGGATCAGCTGAGAACCCACGGCCCGCCGCACGGCCCCCGGAGCACCCGCTCCGGGGGCACTGTCAGTGGGCTGGCTTAGGCTTCGGAGCGTGGAGCCCGACCTTTTCACCGCAGCCGCCGAAGCCCGCCAGGAGCAGGACCCGTCCAGCAGCCCCCTGGCCGTCCGGATGCGCCCGCGCACCCTGGACGAGGTCGTCGGCCAGCGCCATCTGCTCAAACCCGGCTCACCGCTGCGCCGGCTGGTCGGCGAGGGGGCCGGAGGCCCGGCCGGCGCCTCCTCGGTGATCCTCTGGGGTCCCCCCGGGATCGGCAAGACCACCCTCGCGTATGTCGTCTCCAAGGCGACCAACAAACGCTTCGTCGAACTCTCCGCGATCACCGCGGGCGTCAAGGAGGTCCGGGCGGTCATCGAGGGCGCCCGCCGGGCCGCCGGCGGCTTCGGCAAGGAGACCGTCCTCTTCCTCGACGAGATCCACCGCTTCTCCAAGGCCCAGCAGGACTCCCTGCTCCCCGCCGTGGAGAACCGCTGGGTCACCCTGATCGCCGCCACCACCGAGAACCCCTACTTCTCGGTGATCTCCCCGCTGCTCTCCCGCTCGCTGCTGCTGACCCTGGAATCCCTCACCGACGACGACCTCCGGGGGCTGATGCGCCGGGCGCTCACCGAGGAGCGGGGCCTCGGCGGCGCGGTCGCCCTGTCCGATGACGCCGAGGCGCATCTGCTGCGGATCGCCGGCGGTGACGCCCGCCGGGCGCTGACCGCCCTGGAAGCCGCGGCGGGCGCCGCGCTCGACAAGGGCGAGCGGGAGATCTCCCTCGAAACGGTGGAGGAGACCGTCGACCGCGCGGCGGTCGCCTACGACCGCGACGGCGACCAGCACTACGACGTGGCGAGCGCCCTGATCAAATCCATCCGCGGCTCGGACGTGGACGCGGCCCTGCACTATCTGGCCCGCATGATCGAGGCGGGGGAGGACCCCCGTTTCATCGCCCGCCGGCTCATGATCTCGGCGAGCGAGGACATCGGCCTCGCCGACCCGGCCGCCCTGCCCACCGCGGTCGCCGCGGCCCAGGCCGTGGCGATGATCGGTTTTCCGGAGGCCGCCCTCACCCTGAGCCACGCCACCATCGCCCTGGCCCTGGCGCCCAAGTCGAACACGGCCACCACCGCCATAGGCGCGGCCCTCGCCGATGTGCGCGCGGGTCTCGCCGGCCCCGTCCCGGCGCATCTGCGGGACGGCCACTACAAGGGCGCGGCCAAGCTCGGCCACGCCCGGGGCTATGTCTATCCGCACGATGTGCCCGGCGCCATCGCGGCCCAGCAGTACGCCCCGGACGCCGTCCACGGCAAGCGCTACTACGAACCCACGCGCTACGGCGCCGAGGCGCGGTACGCGGATGTCGTGGAGAAGGTCAGGGAGCGGCTCGGCCGGTCCGGTCCGGCCGGCGAGCCGACGGGGTGAGCGGACGGCCTCAGTGCGCGGCGGCCTCGAAGAGGGTGTGCATCGCCCGGCGCAGCCCGGTGATGTCCCGCACCGGCTCGGGGAAGTCGAACCGCGCATCGAAGCACTGCTCCCCGACGAACCGGACCCGCAGCCCGAAGCGGTCCAGCGCCAGGGGCACCGCCCGCAGCCGCTTGCCGTCCGGGCCCAGCGTGTCGTCGGCGCGCTCGCCGAGCAGCGCGCACAGCTCCTGGAGCTGCTCGCCGTGGGCGGAGTGCAGATGCTGGAGCAGCTCGGTCTCATGAGCGACCAGCGGGTCGACCAGGGCCCGGGCGAAGTCCTCGGCCTCGACGTCGGTGGCGCCCCACAGATCGTCCACGTACAGCTCGCCCACCTCCAGGCGGATCATCATCGAGCCCGGCTCGGCGACGCCCGGGGCGCAGGTCAGCCAGCCGGAGACCCAGGCCCGGCCGCGGATGCGGTGGGGCACCGACACGGGTGCCACATCCGTCAGCTCCAGCACGGCGGACAGCTCGTCGTCGTGGGCGTGGGTGGCGGCCCGTACGGCCGGTGAGTCCGCGGGGAAGAGCAGAAAGACCTCCCCGTCCGGGCCGATCACCCGGGCCTGCGGTGTCAGCTGGTCCGGGCGGACGGTCTCCACGCCGGGAATCAGCAGTACCGCAGAGCATGTACTCTGTACGAGAGTTCGTGTGCGTTCGGCTGCTGACGGCATCCGATCGATTTCAAGCCCGCTGGGACGCGGCTGACCATGAGCTGATCGGACCTCCGTCGCCTCGACGCTCTGCTGAGCAGCGTCGGCTTCTTCTGCGCTGTCCGTGACGCGTTTGGTGTTCCCAGGGCGAGACATGCGATCTCCTTGAGTAAGGTGAGCCTAACCTAACCTACAACGGAGGTCTGGAGAACGTGCCTAACCAGTCGCGTCCCAAGGTCAAGAAGTCTCGCGCGCTCGGCATCGCGCTGACGCCGAAGGCTGTCAAGTACTTCGAGGCCCGTCCCTACCCGCCGGGCGAGCACGGCCGTGGGCGCAAGCAGAACTCGGACTACAAGGTCCGTCTGCTGGAGAAGCAGCGCCTGCGCGCCCAGTACGACATCAGCGAGCGCCAGATGGCCCGCGCCTACGACCGCGCCCGCAAGGCCGAGGGCAAGACCGGCGAGGCCCTGGTCATCGAGCTGGAGCGTCGCCTCGACGCCCTGGTCCTGCGTTCGGGCATCGCCCGCACCATCTACCAGGCCCGCCAGATGGTTGTCCACGGCCACATCGAGGTCAACGGCGGCAAGGTCGACAAGCCGTCCTTCCGCGTCCGTCCCGACGACGTCGTGATGGTCCGCGAGCGCTCCCGCGAGAAGCCGCTGTTCCAGGTCGCCCGTGAGGGTGGCTTCGCCGCCGACGGCGAGACCCCGCGCTACCTCCAGGTGAACCTGAAGGCCCTGGCCTTCCGCCTGGACCGCGACCCGAACCGCAAGGAAGTCCCCGTGATCTGCGACGAGCAGCTCGTCGTCGAGTACTACGCCCGCTGATCCGGGCGCGGTACGACATCGCGCTTCAGCCCGCCGCCTCCCCCGCCCCTCGTGGCCGGGGAGCCGGCGGGCTCTCGCGTCTGCGGGCCGGGATATCCGGTTCGGCGCGCCACCCCGGGCGCGATAGGCTCGGGAGACAATTTCTCACTTGTCCAGCGACAAGAACCAGCGACTAGCAGGGAGCGGTGCGGCGTGACCGGTGGAGAGGTTGCCGGGATACTGGTGGCCGTGTTCTGGGCGATCCTCGTCTCCTTCCTGGCCGTGGTGCTGGCGAGGCTGGCGCAGACGCTCAAGGCGACCACCCGGCTGGTGACAGAGGTGACCGAGCAGGCAGTGCCCCTGCTCTCGGACGCGTCCGCGACCGTGCGCTCCGCGCAGACCCAGCTCGACCGGGTCGACGCGATCGCCACCGACGTCCAGGAAGTCACCTCCAACGCCTCCGCTCTCTCCACGACCGTCGCCTCCACCTTCGGAGGCCCGCTGGTCAAGGTCGCCGCCTTCGGGTACGGCGTGCGCCGGGCGATGAGCCGAAAGAGCGACGACGCCCCCCGGGAGCGGGAGCGCACCGGCCGCACGGTGATCGTCGGCCGCTCGGTGCCGTCCGCCCGCGGCGGACGCGCCCGCTGGGGCAGGAAAGGCTGACACACCATGTTCCGCCGTACCTTCTGGTTCACCGCGGGCGCAGCCGCCGGTGTGTGGGCCACCACCAAGGTCAACCGGAAGATCCAGCAGCTGACCCCCGAGAGCCTCGCGGCACAAGCCGCGAACAAGGCCATCGACGCAGGTCACAAGCTCAAGGACTTCGCCATCGACGTCCGGGCGGGAATGCTCCAGCGCGAGGAGGAGTTGGGTGAGGTGCTCGGTACGAACACCCCGCCCGACCCGGAACTGCCCGCGCAGCGCCGCCCCGCGATCGGCCGCGGCGCCCGCGCCCACGACACGCACTCCCACCACTCGTACAACCGGAATGAGGACCACTGATGGAGTCGGCTGAAATCCGCCGCCGCTGGCTGAGCTTCTTCGAGGAGCGCGGGCACACCGTCGTCCCTTCGGCGTCGCTCATCGCGGACGACCCGACTCTGCTGCTGGTCCCCGCGGGCATGGTCCCCTTCAAGCCCTACTTCCTGGGTGAGGCCAAGCCGCCGTCCCCGCGCGCCACCAGCGTGCAGAAGTGCGTCCGCACCCCGGACATCGAAGAGGTCGGCAAGACCACCCGCCACGGCACCTTCTTCCAGATGTGCGGCAACTTCTCCTTCGGCGACTACTTCAAGGAAGGCGCCATCAAGCTCGCCTGGGAGCTGCTCACCAGCTCCGTGGCGGACGGTGGCTACGGCCTGGACCCCGAGCGTCTGTGGATCACGGTCTACCAGGAGGACGACGAGGCCGAGCGGATCTGGCGCGATGTCGTCGGCGTGCCCGCCGAGCGCATCCAGCGCCTGGGCATGGGCCCCAACTTCTGGTCCATGGGCGTCCCCGGACCGTGCGGCCCCTGCTCGGAGATCAACTACGACCGGGGCCCCGAGTTCGGCGAGGAGGGCGGCCCCGCCGTCAACGACGAGCGCTATGTGGAGATCTGGAACCTGGTCTTCATGCAGTACGAGCGCGGCCCCGGCGAGGGCAAGGAGGACTTCCCGATCCTCGGGGAGCTGCCCTCCAAGAACATCGACACCGGCCTCGGTCTCGAACGTCTCGCCATGATCCTCCAGGACGTGCACAACATGTACGAGACGGACACCCTCCGTGTCGTCATGGACAAGGCCACCGAGCTGACCGGGGTGCGCTACGGCGCCGGCCACGAGACCGATGTCTCCCTGCGCGTGGTCGCCGACCACATCCGCACCTCCGTGATGCTGATCGGCGACGGCGTCACCCCCGGCAACGAGGGCCGCGGCTATGTGCTGCGCCGCATCATGCGCCGCGCCATCCGCAACATGCGGCTGATGGGCGCCACCGGGCCGGTCGTCGCCGCCCTCGCCGATGTCGTCATCACCACCATGGGCGAGCAGTACCCCGAACTGATCACCGACCGCGGCCGCATCGAGGCCGTGGCGCTGGCCGAGGAGGCCCGCTTCCTCAAGACCCTCAACGCCGGCACCAATGTCCTCGACGGGGCCATCACCGAGACCAAGTCCGGTGGCGGCACCGTGCTCGCCGGCGACAAGGCCTTCCTGCTCCACGACACCTGGGGCTTCCCCATCGATCTCACCCTGGAGATCGCCGCCGAGCAGGGCCTGAGCGTCGACGAGGACGGCTTCCGCCGTCTGATGAAGGAACAGCGCGCCAAGGCCAAGGCCGACGCCAAGGCCAAGAAGACCGGCCACGCCGACCTCTCCGCCTACCGCGAGGTCGCCGACACCGCCGGCACCACCGAGTTCACCGGCTACACCGCCACCGAGGGCGAGTCGACCATCGTCGGTCTGCTGGTCGACGGCGTCCCGTCGCCCGCCGCCACCGAGGGCGACGAGATCGAGGTCGTCCTCGACCGCACCCCCTTCTACGCCGAGGGCGGCGGCCAGCTCGCCGACCAGGGCCGGATCAAGCTCGGCTCCGGCGCCGTCATCCAGGTGCGCGATGTCCAGCAGCCGGTCCCCGGTGTCTCCGTGCACAAGGGATCGGTGCAGGTCGGCGAGGTCACCGTCGGCTCCGTGGCCTATGCCGCGATCGACACCAAGCGCCGCCGGGCCATCGCCCGCGCCCACAGCGCCACCCATCTGACCCACCAGGCGCTGCGTGACGCCCTCGGCCCGACCGCCGCCCAGGCCGGTTCGGAGAACTCCCCGGGCCGCTTCCGCTTCGACTTCGGCGCCCCCTCCGCCGTACCCGGCACGGTGCTCACCGATGTCGAGCAGCGGATCAACGAGGTCCTCTCCCGCGAGCTGGACGTCCAGGCCGAGGTCATGTCGATCGACGACGCCAAGAAGCAGGGCGCCATCGCCGAGTTCGGCGAGAAGTACGGCGAGCGGGTCCGGGTCGTCACCATCGGCGACTTCTCCAAGGAGCTGTGCGGCGGCACCCATGTCCACAACACCGCCCAGCTGGGTCTGGTGAAGCTGCTCGGCGAGTCCTCGATCGGCTCCGGTGTGCGCCGGATCGAGGCCCTCGTGGGCGTGGACGCCTACCACTTCCTCGCCCGGGAGCACACGGTCGTCGCCCAGCTCCAGGAGCTGGTCAAGGGCCGTCCCGAGGAGCTGCCGGAGAAGATCTCCGGCATGCTCGCCAAGCTGAAGGACGCCGAGAAGGAGATCGAGCGGTTCCGCGCGGAGAAGGTCCTCCAGGCCGCCGCCGGGCTCGCCCGGGACGCCCGGGACGTCCACGGGACCGCCCTGGTCACCGGGCGGGTCCCGGACGGCACCTCCGCCGACGACCTGCGCAGGCTCGTGCTCGATGTCCGCGGCCGCATCCCCGGCGACCGGCCGGCCGTGGTGGCCCTGTTCACCGTCGCCTCGGGCCGTCCGCTGACCGTCATCGCCACCAACGAGGCCGCCCGTGAGCGCGGTCTCAAGGCCGGTGACCTGGTGCGCGCCGCCGCCAAGACCCTCGGTGGCGGCGGCGGCGGCAAGCCGGACGTCGCCCAGGGCGGCGGCCAGAACCCCGACGCCGTCGACGAGGCCGTCGCCGCGGTCGAGCGTCTGGTGGCCGAAGCCAGGTGAGGCGCGGACGCCGGATCGCGCTCGACGTCGGGGACGCCCGGATCGGGGTCGCCTCGTGCGACCCCGACGGGGTCCTCGCCACCCCGGTGGAGACCGTGCCGGGACGCGATGTCCCGGCCGCCCACCGGCGGCTGCGGCAGATCGTCGAGGAGTACGAACCCATCGAGGTGGTCGTCGGGCTGCCCCGCTCGCTCAACGGCGGCGAGGGCCCGGCCGCGGTGAAGATCCGCGCGTTCACCCAGGAACTGGCCCGGGGCATCGCCCCGGTGCCGGTCCGGCTGGTGGACGAGAGGATGACCACAGTCACCGCCGCACAGGGACTCCGCGCCTCGGGCGTGAAGTCCAGAAAAGGTCGCTCTGTGATCGACCAGGCTGCCGCTGTGGTGATCCTTCAGAACGCTCTGGAGTCCGAGCGGACATCGGGGGCACCCCCCGGCGAGTCCGTCGAAGTGGTTGTCTGATCGCGATACGGTAACGTTCCGCGCGATGCGGCGGCGTTCGAACAGCCGCCGCACAACGTAGAGGCGGACCGTCCGGCCCCCTCGCGGCTGTTTGGGGAACGATGACTGAATATGGACGGGGCCCAGGCCCCGCACCGTGGCATCCGGAGGACCCGTTGTACGGGGACCAGGGGTGGACAGGTCACCAGGACCCCGCGCAGCGGACGGCGCCCTACGGAGCCGAGCAGCAGCACCAGCCGCAGCAGCCCCAGCAGTCGTACGAGAGCGGGTACCAGCAGCAGTACCCGCGGCAGGACGGGCAGGGCTACGGGGAGCAGGGATACCCCGCCGGTCAGCACCAGGACGGCCACTCCTACGGAGAACAGCAGTACGCCGCCCCCGGGCAGTACCCGGACCAGCAGCAGTACCCGAATCCGCAGCAGCCGTACCAGGACCACTCGTACGCGGAACAGCAGCAGCAGTACGCCGCCGGGGCGTGGGACGCCGGGCAGCAGACCCGGATGGCCTACGACCCGGCCCAGGCCGCGGAGCCGTACGCCGGGCAGACACCCGATCTGTACGGGACACCCGACGCCTATCCGCCGCCCGAGCCGCCCGGCCGCCGCGCCCCGAAGGCGCCCGAGCCCGGCCCCGGCGCCGAGCACGACTGGGACGCGGACCCCGGCGAGGAGTCCCACCCCTTCTTCACCGGGGATTCCGGTGCCCCCGACGACGCTGGTGACTCCGCCGCCGGCCCCGAACCGGCCGGCTCCCGGCGCGGCAGGGCCGGTGGCGGTGGCGACGCCGGGGACGGACGCGGCGGCCGGACCAGGAAGCCGAAGAAGGGCCGCAACGGCGTCGCCTGTCTGGTGGTCGCCACGGTCCTGGTCGGCGGCCTCGGCGGGGTCTCCTACTTCGGCTACCAGTTCTGGCAGGGCCAGTTCGGCCCGGCCCCCGACTACAGCGGCGCCGGCGCCGGCAGTGTGCAGGTCGAGATCCCCCCGGACTCCGGCGGGGCCGCCATCGGCCGGGTCCTCAAGAAGGCCGGTGTCGTCAAGAGCGTCGACGCCTTCGTCTCCGCGCAGAGCAACAACCCCCAGGGCAATTCCATCCAGGCGGGCGTCTACACCCTGAAGAAGAACATGTCCGCGGCGAGCGCCGTCAAGCTGATGCTCAGCCCGACCAGCCGCAACGCCCTGATCATCCCCGAGGGCAAGCGGAACACCTGGGTGTACGAGAAGATCGACGACCGTCTCCAGCTCGAATCCGGCACCACCGCGAAGGTCGCCGAGGAGCAGGCGAAGAACCTCGGACTCCCCGAGTGGGCCACCGGTCACCCCAACCTCAAGGACCCGCTGGAAGGGTTCCTCTTCCCGGCCAGCTACCCGGTCGCCAAGGGCACCAAGCCGGAGGCCGTGCTGCGGAAGATGGTCGCCCGCGCCACCCAGGAGTACGGCAAGCTCGACCTCGACGCCCAGGCCAAGAAGCTCGACCTCGAAGGGCCGTGGCAGGTCATCACGGTCGCGAGCCTGGTCCAGGCCGAGGGCAAGACCCACGACGACTTCCGGAAGATGGCCGAGGTCATCTACAACCGGCTCAAGCCCGACAACACCGAGACCAACCGGGAGCTCCAGTTCGACTCCGCCTTCAACTATCTGAGAGGGCAGAGCGAGATCAAGATCAGTGAGTCCGAGATCAACACCAATATGGACGTGTACAACACCTACACGAACACGGGTCTCACCCCCGGCCCCATCGGCAATCCGGGTATCGAGGCGCTGGAGGCCTCGCTCGACCCGACCTCCGACGGCTGGATGTACTTCGTGGCCACGGACGGCATGAACAAGACGGAATTCGCCAGGAACCACGACGAATTCGAAGTGCTGAAGGAAAAGTTCAATGACGCCGTCGGATGACCCGAACGACCCGAACGACCCGAACGACCCGAACGACCGGGACGACCGGGACGACCGGGACGACCGGGACGGGCGGCAGGAGCAGGAGGAGCGGGACCGGCCGGAGACGGCACACCGGGCCGCCGTCCTCGGCTCGCCCATCAAGCACTCCCTCTCCCCGGTGCTGCACCGCGCCGCCCACACCGCGCTGGGCCTCACCGACTGGTCGTACGGCCGCTTCGAGGTGACCGAGGACGGGCTGCCGTCCTTCGTGGAGCGGCTCGGCCCCTCCTGGGCCGGACTGTCGCTGACCATGCCGCTGAAGCGGGCGATCATCCCGCTGCTCGACGAGATCAGCGACACCGCCGCCGCCGTGGAGGCCGTCAACACCGTCGTCCTCACCGGGGACGGCCGCAGACGCGGGGACAACACCGACATCCCCGGAATGATCGCCGCCCTCGCCGAGCGGGGCGTCACCGCCGTCCCCTCGGCCGCCGTCCTCGGCGCCGGCGCCACCGCCTCCTCCGCGCTCGCCGCGCTCGCCCGGATCTGCTCGGGTCCGGTCACCGCCTATGTGCGCTCCGCCGCCCGCGCCGCCGAGATGCGCGGCTGGGGCGAGCGGCTCGGCGTGGAGGTCCGTACCGCCGACTGGGCCGACGCCGCGCAGGCGCTGCGCTTCCCGCTGACCGTGGCCACCACCCCGGCCGGTACCACCGACACCCTCGCCGCCGCCGTGCCCGACCGACCCGGCACCCTCTTCGACGTGCTCTACGACCCCTGGCCCACCGCCCTCGCGGCGGCCTGGTCCGGGCGGGGCGGAGCCGTCGTCGGTGGTCTGGACCTCCTGGTCCACCAGGCGGTGCTCCAGGTGGAGCGGATGACCGGGCACTCCCCGGCACCGCTGGCCGTGATGCGGGCGGCGGGCGAACGGGCCCTCGAATCCCGCCAGTAGCCCGCCGCGCCCCCTCCTCGCGGCGGCACGGCCCGGTCCGGCGGGCGTCCGTCAGCTGGACCGAGGGCGGGGGCACACCGCCGGACATGGGAGGATCACATCAGGCGGGCCAGGGCCGCGCACCCGGTCGCGCCCATGCATGTGGAGGCGCGAGCAGAGGAGCACCGTTGAGCAGGTTGCGTTGGCTGACAGCGGGAGAGTCGCACGGACCCGCACTGGTGGCGACCCTGGAGGGTCTTCCCGCCGGTGTGCCGATCACCACCGACATGGTGGCGGACCACCTCGCCCGGCGGCGCCTCGGCTACGGGCGCGGCGCGCGCATGAAGTTCGAGCGTGACGAGGTCACCTTCATCGGCGGCGTGCGGCACGGCCTGACCATGGGGTCCCCGGTGGCGGTCATGGTCGGCAACACCGAGTGGCCGAAGTGGGAGAAGGTCATGGCGGCCGACCCCGTCGACCCCGACGAGCTGGCGTCGATGGCCCGGAACGCCCCCCTCACCCGGCCCCGTCCCGGCCACGCGGACCTCGCCGGTATGCAGAAGTACTCCCTGGAGGAGGCCCGGCCGATCCTGGAGCGCGCCAGCGCCCGGGAGACCGCCGCCCGGGTGGCCCTCGGCGCGGTGGCCCGCTCCTACCTCAAGGAGACGGCCGGCATCGAGATCGTCTCCCATGTGGTGGAGCTGGCCGGCGCCAAGGCGCCCTACGGCGTCCACCCCACCCCCGCCGACGTGGAGCGGCTGGACGCCGACCCGGTGCGCTGTCTCGACGAGACCGCGAGCCGGGCGATGGTCGCGGAGATCGACCAGGCGCACAAGGACGGCGACACCCTCGGCGGTGTGGTCGAGGTCCTGGCGTACGGAGTCCCCGTCGGCCTCGGCTCGCACGTCCACTGGGACCGGCGGCTCGACGCCCGGCTCGCGGGCGCGCTCATGGGCATCCAGGCCATCAAGGGCGTGGAACTCGGCGACGGCTTCGACCTGGCGCGCGTCCCCGGCTCCCGGGCCCATGACGAGATCGTCGCCACCGACGACGGTCTGCGCCGCACCACCGGCCGCTCCGGAGGCACCGAGGGCGGTATGTCCACCGGTGAGCTGCTGCGGGTCCGTGCCGCGATGAAGCCGATCGCGACCGTGCCCAAGGCGCTGGCCACCGTCGACATCACCACCGGCGAGGCCGCCGCCGCCCACCACCAGCGCTCCGACGTCGCCGCCGTGCCCGCCGCGGGCATCGTCGCGGAGGCCATGGTGGCCCTGGTGCTCGCGGACGCCGTGGCGGAGAAGTTCGGCGGCGACAACGTCTCCGAGACCCGCCGCAACGTCCGCTCCTACCTCGATCATCTGAACATCCGGTGAGCGCCCCGGTGATCGTCCTGGTCGGACCCATGGGCGCGGGCAAGTCGACCGTCGGCGAGCTGCTCGCCGAGCGGCTCGGCGTGCCCTACCGGGACACCGACGCCGATATCGTCGCCGCCCAGGGGCGAGAGATCGCGGACATCTTCGTCGACGACGGCGAGCCCCGCTTCCGCGAGCTGGAGCGCGCGGCCGTACGGGACGCGGTCGCCGCGCACACCGGCGTACTCGCCCTCGGCGGCGGCGCGGTCCTCGACGAGTCGACCCGTGCCCTGCTGAGCGGGCTGCCCGTGGTCTTCCTCTCGCTCGACGTGGAGGAGGCGGTGCGCCGCACCGGCCTGAACCAGGCCCGGCCGCTGCTCGCCGTCAACCCGCGCCGCCAGTGGCGGGAGCTGATGGACGCCCGCCGCCATCTGTACACCGAGGTGGCCCGTGTGGTCGTGGCCACCGATGAACGCACCCCCGAAGAGGTCGCCGACGCGGTCCTCGACGCTTTGGAGCTGAAGGACGAATGACCGAGCAGTCTGTGACCCGTATCCAGGTCGGCGGTACGGAGGGCACCGCGCCGTACGAGGTACTGGTGGGCCGGCAGCTCCTCGGCGAGCTGCCCGGGCTGATCGGTGGCACCGGGGCTCCCACCAGGGTGGCGGTCCTCCACCCGGAGGCCCTGGACGGCACCGGCGAGGCGATCCGCGAGGATCTGGCGGCGCAGGGCTACGAGGTCATCGCCATCCAGCTGCCCAACGCCGAGGAGTCCAAGACCGCCGAGGTCGCCGCGTACTGCTGGAAGGCGCTCGGCCGGACCGGCTTCACCCGCAGCGATGTGATCATCGGGGTCGGCGGCGGCGCCACCACCGACCTCGCGGGCTTCGTCGCGGCCACCTGGCTGCGCGGGGTGCGCTGGATCGCGGTGCCCACGACCGTCCTCGGCATGGTGGACGCGGCGGTCGGCGGCAAGACCGGGATCAACACCGCCGAGGGCAAGAACCTCGTCGGCGCGTTCCACCCGCCCGCCGGTGTCCTCTGCGACCTGGCCGCGCTCGACTCGCTGCCGGTCAACGACTACGTCAGCGGTCTGGCCGAGATCATCAAGGCCGGTTTCATCGCGGACCCCGTGATCCTGGAGCTGGTGGAGGCCGACCCGGCGGGGGCCCGCACCCCGCAGGGGCAGCACACCGCCGAGCTGATCGAGCGCTCCATCCGGGTCAAGGCGGAGGTCGTCTCCGGCGACCTCAAGGAGTCCGGCCGGCGCGAGATCCTCAACTACGGCCACACCCTCGCCCACGCCATCGAGAAGAACGAGCGGTACAAGTGGCGCCACGGCGCGGCCGTCTCCGTCGGCATGGTCTTCGCCGCCGAGCTGGGCCGGCTGGCGGGCCGGCTGGACGACGCCACCGCCGACCGGCACCGCGCGGTGCTGGAGTCCGTGGGGCTGCCGCTGACCTACCGGGGCGACCAGTGGCCCAAGCTGCTGGAGACCATGAAGGTCGACAAGAAGTCGCGGGGCAATCTGCTGCGCTTCATCGTCCTGGACGGCCTCGGCAGGCCCACGGTGCTGGAGGGCCCCGACCCGGCCGTCCTGCTCGCCGCCTACGGGGAGGTCTCGGCGTGAGCCGCCGGGTGCTGGTCCTCAACGGCCCCAACCTGGGGCGGCTCGGCTCCCGTGAGCCCGATGTCTACGGCGCGACCTCGTACGCCGGTCTGGTGGAGACCTGCCGGGCGCTCGGCGCGGAGCTGGGCTTCGATGTGGACGTCCGCGAGACCAACGACGAGGGCGAGCTGATCCGCTGGCTCCACGAGGCGGCCGACGGCTCGATCCCCGTGGTCCTGAACCCCGGCGCCTTCACCCACTACTCGTACGGGATGCGGGACGCCGCCGCCCAGCGCACCGCGCCCCTGATCGAGGTGCACATCTCCAACCCGTACACCCGGGAGACCTTCCGGCACACCTCGGTGGTCGCCGCCGTCGCCAGCGCCACCATCGCGGGCTTCGGCGTCGGCTCCTACCGGCTGGCGCTGCGCGCGCTCGCCGAGGAACTCTCCGTCTGACCGGGGCCGGTGCGGCCGGGTCTCGCGTGGCCGGGCCCCGCTGACCGGGGCCTCTGCGGCCGGGTCTCGTGCGGCCGGGGCCGGTGCGGCCGGGGCCTCTGCGGCCGGGTCTCGTGAGGCCGGGGCCTCTGCGGCCGGGTCTCGTGCGGCCGGGGCCGGTGCGGTCGGTGCTCGTGTGGCCGGGGCCGGTGCGGTCGGTGCTCGTGCGGTCGGTGCTCGTGCGGCCGGGGCCGGTGCGGCCGGTGCGGCCCGGGAATTGCCCGGCCGCGCGGGGCACTTCGGGCCGCGCCCGGCCGTTCATCCGGTGACGGCCCCGGGCTCCGGAAGGAAGATTCACCACCCCTCCCGGGGGTACCTTTCGATGGCGGCGCCCGCCGGGGCTCCGCCACACAGCGTCAGTCGCACGAGAGATACGGAGTGGCACCGGATGCAGCACGCAGTGGGGGCACCACTGCCGGGGCCCCAGGGACCGGGGCAGGGGCAGCCCGGCTGGACACACGGCGCCCACCCCGGGCAGCCCCCTGTGCCCCCGCCGCCCCGGACACCGCCCCCGCCGCCCGCCGGGACCCCGCACCCCGGCGCGCCGCCGCCCGCCCCCGGCTGGACCCCGGCCCCGCCCTGCCCGCCGGGCTCCGCCGCGCCGCGCGGCCTCACCGGCCAGGTGCAGCTGCCCCCCGGCGGTCCCGTGCCGCTGCCCGAGCACTCCCCGGCCGACAGCGGTGTCTCCACCGCGACCCTCGCCGTCCTCCTCATCGGCCCCGCCGGCGCCGGGAAGACCACCGTGGCCCGCCACTGGGCGAGCCGCCGCCGGGTCCCCACCGCCCACATCAGCCTCGACGATGTCCGCGAATGGGTCCGCTCCGGTTTCGCCAACCCCCAGTCGGGGTGGAACGAGCACTCCGAGGCCCAGTACCGCCTGGCCCGCCGCACCTGCGGCTTCTCCGCCCGCAACTTCCTCGCCAACGGCATCTCCTGCATCCTCGACGACGCCGTCTTCCCGGACTGGCCCGTTGTCGGCCTTGGCGGCTGGAAGCGCCATGTGGGCCCCGGGCTGCTGCCCGTCGTCCTCCTCCCCGGCCTGGAGATCGTCCTGGAGCGCAACGCCGCGCGCAGCGGCAACCGCCGCCTCGGCGACGAGGAGGTGGCGACCATCCACGGCCGCATGGCCGGCTGGTACGGCTCGGGCCTCCCGATCATCGACAACTCGAAGTACGACGTGGAGACCACCGCCCGCGCGCTGGACGACGCGCTCTCCCGCTCCGTCGCCAGCCCGCCGAGCTGGTAGTCCCCGGTCCCGCGCACCGGCGCACCGTCGGAGGCCGCACCCCGGTCGGACGCGCTGGCCGGGCCGAGCCGCCGCCCCGCTCGTACGATCGGGGCATGTCTGAGGTGTATGGGGTCCGCCGCGACCGGCTGCGTGACCGGTGCGCGGCCACCGGCAGCGCCGGGGCCCTCGTCTCCCGGCCCGCCAATGTGCGCTATCTCGCCGGTGGCGCTCCGCCCGGAGCCGTCCTGCTGCTCGGACCCGCCGAGGACACCCTGCTCTGCCCCCGCGCCCCCACCGGCGACCCCTCCGACGGGCGGCTCGACGAGCGGCTGCGGCTGACCGTGCTGCCCACCTGCACCGGGGACCCCGCCGTCGCCGCGGCGGAGCTGGCCCGCACGGCGGGCGAGGCGTCCCTCGCGGTGGAGGAGCACCACCTCACCGTCGCCCGGCACCGCGCGCTCCGCTCCGTAGCGCCCCGGCTCCACCTCGCCGATCTGGGGCTCGCCGTCGAGCAGCAGCGGATCGTGAAGGACGAGGAGGAGATCGCCTGTCTGCGGATCGCCGCCGAGATCACCGATCAGGCCCTCGGCGAGCTGCTCGAATCGATCCTCGTCGGCCGCACCGAGCGCCATCTCGCCCTGGAGCTGGAGCGCCGGCTCATCGACCACGGGGCCGACGGCCCCGCCTTCCCCACCTCGGTCGCCACCGGCCCCAACTCCGGCCGCCGGGCGCACCACCCCACCGACCGCCGGGTCGAGGAGGGGGATTTTCTCTCCGTCTGCGTCGGTGCCGACTACCGCGGCTACCGCTGTGAGATCGGCCGTACCTTTGTGATCGGCACATCTCCGGCCGAGTGGCAGATCGAGCTGTACGACCTGGTCTTCGCCGCCCAGCGGGCCGCTCGGGAGGCCCTCGTACCGGGCGTGGCCTACCGGGACGTGGACCTCGCGGCCCGCCAGATCCTGAGCGCGGCGGGCCACGGCGAGGGCCTGGCACCGCTCACCGGGCACGGCGTGGGGCTCGAAATCAACGAGGACCCGCAGTTGGCCCCGGCGGCCATGGGTAAACTGGACGCTTGCGTGCCGGTCACCGTCGAACCGGGGGTCCACCTTCCGGGCCGGGGCGGTGTCCGGATCGATGACACGCTCGTCGTGCGCCAGGAGGCGGACGGCGGACCCGAGCTACTCACCATCACGACCAAGGAGCTGCTCGCGCTCTAGCGCGTACCGCCGCAGCACCCCGGTCGTCCACCAGCGTCAGTCCAGGAGATTCCGCAACCGTGGCTTCCACGAACGACCTCAAGAACGGCATGGTGCTCAAGCTCGACAACGACCAGCTCTGGTCCGTCGTCGAGTTCCAGCACGTCAAGCCCGGCAAGGGCCCGGCCTTTGTGCGCACCAAGCTCAAGAACGTGCTCTCCGGCAAGATCGTCGACAAGACGTTCAACGCCGGCGTGAAGGTCGAGACGGCCACCGTCGACCGCCGTGACATGCAGTTCTCGTACATGGACGGCGACTACTTCGTCTTCATGGACATGCAGACGTACGACCAGCTGCATGTCGCGCGCCCCGCCGTCGGCGACGCCGCGAACTTCCTGATCGAGGGCTTCACCGCCACCGTCGCCACGCACGAGGGCGAGGTGCTCTACGTCGAGCTGCCCGCCGCCGTCGAGCTGGTCATCTCGGAGACCGAGCCCGGTGTCCAGGGCGACCGCTCCACCGGTGGCACCAAGCCCGCGACGCTGGAGACCGGCTACACCGTGCAGGTCCCCCTCTTCATCACCACCGGTGAGAAGATCAAGGTCGACACGCGCTCCGGTGACTACCTCAGCCGGGTGAACAGCTAACCGTGGCCGCCCGCAACAAGGCCCGTAAGCGCGCCTTCCAGATCCTCTTCGAGGCCGACCAGCGCGGTACGAGCGTGCAGACGGTCCTCGCGGACTGGATTCGGCACTCACGGACCGACACCCGGCAGCCTCCGGTCACCGAGTACACCATGGAGCTGGTCGAGGGGTACGCGCAGTACGCGGCCCGTATCGACGAGCTGATCTCCACCTACGCGGTGGACTGGGAGCTCGACCGGATGCCCGTCGTGGACCGGAACATCATCCGCCTCAGCACCTATGAGCTGGTGTGGGTGGACGGCACCCCGGACGCCGTGGTGATCGACGAGGCGGTGGGGCTCGCCAAGGAGTTCTCCACCGAGGAGTCCCCCTCGTTCATCAACGGCATGCTCGGCCGCTTCAAGGAGCTGAAGCCGAACCTGCGCCGCGACTGAAGCGCGGCGGACCAGCCGCTCCGGCCCGGTGTGGACGACGATCGCCGTCGTCCGCGCCGGGCCCGGCGCGTTCTCGGGCCGGACGCGTTCTCGGGCCGGGCGCGGGCGCCGGTACGCGTGTGTCCGGGCGTCCGGGGCGTCCGGTGCGGGAGACCCCCGGGTGGGGGAGGGGCCGGGAATTCTCCGCGGCCGGTGGTTCCGCCCCGGTGGGGCCCGCCGGCCCATTGCTCCGAATGGGTGGCGGGGGCCGCGCGGGCGGCGCGCGCGGCTGTCCCGGGACCGGCCGCGCGCTCCCCGGTCCGTACCCGCCTCCGCCTGTCCGGCGATCGGGTCCTGCCGCCGCCCTACGGCCTCGGCGGGCCCGGAAGGGGCACGGGGGGCCGGAGGGGCGCCCGGGGCTTCAGCGAGGCCGTTGAACGGCTCTCCGCGGGCCCTGCGGGCCTGCGCCCGGGACCGGGTCGGTCCGTGCCCGGGCCTGCGCCCCGGACCGGCCCCGGGCAGCCGACAGGGATGACCCGGCGCGGTACGGGGTAAGCACCGGGGGCGGGCCCGCTTCTCGCGGACCCGCCCCCGATGTGACGTTTCTCCTCAGGCCTCCGATAGCGGAGACCGCCGGTGCCGGAGTCCTCCCGGCCGGAGACCGGCCCCTGGAGGCGGCCTCAGCTCTCCTCGTGGGAGACCGCGCGACGCGCGTCCGCGTCCAGCACGCCCCAGCTGATGAGCTGCTCGGTCAGGACCGAGGGCGACTGGTCGTAGATGACGGCGAGGGTGCGCAGATCGTCCTGGCGGATCGAGAGCACCTTGCCGTTGTAGTCCCCGCGCTGGGACTGGATCGTGGCGGCGTAGCGCTGGAGCGGGCCCGCCTTCTCGGCCGGCACATGCGCGAGGCGCTCCAGGTCGAGAACGAGCTTCGGCGGCGGCTCGGCCGCTCCGCCCGGCGTCGTGCCGGGAAGCAGCTCCTGGACCGGAACCCCGTAGAAGTCCGCCAGCTCGGCCAGGCGCTGCACGGTCACGGCACGGTCGCCGCGCTCGTAGGACCCGACCACCACGGCCTTCCAGCGGCCCTGGGACTTCTCTTCCACGCCGTGGAGGGAGAGCCCCTGCTGCGTGCGGATGGCGCGGAGCTTGGCCCCGAGCTGTTTTGCGTATTCGCTGGACATATAGCTCCCCGGACGCTGTGGCGACGTGACGACCTGCGGCTCCGCCGCGCGGCTGGTAACTCACTGTGAGGTTACGCAGAGTTACTTGGATGCGTCAAGCCGAATGGTCCGGACCGGTCTGTTGTCATGATCCGCACCGGCTCCGAGCTGCGCTTCCGTGCCAGGTCGACGACGGGACCCCCGAGTGGACGCCCGCCGGGGCCCTGGTACGGTGGTGACGCAATTTCGACGTCCTTTAAGGTCCGTCCCGTGAGGCGGAGAAGGAGGTCCGTTTCATATGGACACGCACAGCTCCGATGTCGCACGCCCCGTTCTCGAGGCTCCCGACATCGCGCGGGTACTGACCCGCATCGCCCACGAGATCGTCGAACGCGCCAAGGGCGCCGACGACGTGGTCCTCCTCGGCATCCCCACGCGCGGCGTCTTCCTCGCCCGCAGGCTCGCCGGGAAACTGGAGGAGATCACCGGCCGCACGATGCCGGTCGGCTCCCTCGACATCACCATGTACCGCGACGACCTGCGCCTGCGACCCGCCCGCGCACTGGCCCGCACCGACATCCCCGGCGAGGGCGTCGACGGCCGGCTCGTCGTCCTCGTGGACGATGTCCTCTTCTCCGGCCGCACCATCCGAGCGGCGCTCGACGCGCTCGGCGACATCGGCCGCCCCCGCGCCGTCCAGCTCGCCGTCCTGGTCGACCGGGGCCACCGCGAACTGCCCATCCGCGCCGACTACGTGGGCAAGAACCTCCCCACCTCGCTGCGGGAGACCGTCAAGGTCCAGCTCTCCGAGGAGGACGGCCGCGACACCGTACTGCTCGGCATCCGCGAGACCGCACCCGCGACCGCCCACGCCACCGAGCAGTAGCACCCGCACCCACCGACCCGCCGCCCGGCGGGTCCCGTGCGCCCGCATGCCCGCCGCGCCCCCGCGGCAGGCCGCGTCCGCGAGCCTTCCCTCCCGACCCGCGAACCATCGGAGCCCCTCGGATGAAGCACCACCTCATCTCGGCCGCCGACCTCACCCGTGACGACGCCGTCCTCATCCTCGACACCGCCGAGGAGATGGCCCGCGTCGCCGACCGGCCGATCAAGAAACTTCCCACCCTCCGCGGCCGTACCGTCGTCAACCTCTTCTTCGAGGACTCGACCCGGACCCGCATCTCCTTCGAGGCCGCCGCCAAGCGCCTCTCCGCCGATGTCATCAACTTCTCCGCCAAGGGCTCCTCGGTCTCCAAGGGCGAATCCCTCAAGGACACCGCGCTCACCCTGGAGGCGATGGGCGCCGATGCCGTCGTCATCCGCCACCACGCCTCCGGCGCCCCCTACCGGCTGGCCAACTCCGGCTGGATCGACAGCGCGGTTGTCAACGCGGGCGACGGCACCCACGAGCACCCCACCCAGGCCCTGCTGGACGCCTTCACCATGCGCCGCCGGCTCGTCGGACGGGACGCCGGAATCGGCCGCGACCTCTCCGGCCGCCGGATCACCGTCGTCGGCGACGTCCTGCACAGCCGGGTCGCCCGCTCCAACGTCCTGCTGCTCCACACCCTCGGCGCCGAGGTCACCCTCGTCGCCCCGCCGACCCTGGTCCCCATCGGCGTCGAACAGTGGCCCTGCGAGGTCTCCTACGACCTGGACGCGGTCCTGCCCAAGTCCGACGCGGTGATGATGCTCCGGGTCCAGCGCGAGCGGATGAACGCGGCCTTCTTCCCCACCGAGCGCGAGTACGCCCGCCGCTACGGACTCGACGGGGAGCGCATGGCCCGGATGCCGGAACACTCCATCGTCATGCACCCCGGCCCCATGAACCGGGGCATGGAGATCACGGCCGAGGTCGCCGACTCCGACCGCTGCACGGCCGTCGAACAGGTCGCCAACGGCGTCTCCACCCGGATGGCCGTCCTCTATCTGCTGCTCGGCGGCGCCGAACCCGCCGTCACCCACACCCCCGCCCGCACCGAGGAGACCAAGTAACCATGAGCAAGATCCTTATCCGGGGCGCGAAGGTGCTCGGCGGCGAGGTCCGGGACATCCTGATCGACGGCGAGACCATCGCCGAAGCGGGCAGCGGACTCTCCGCCGAGGGTGCGCGGGTCGTCGAGGCCCAGGGGCAGATCCTCCTCCCCGGCCTCGTCGACCTCCACACCCACCTCCGCGAGCCCGGCCGCGAGGACTCCGAGACCGTCCTCACCGGCACCAGGGCGGCGGCGGTCGGCGGCTTCACCGCCGTCCACGCCATGGCCAACACCTTCCCCGTCGCCGACACCGCCGGCGTCGTCGAGCAGGTCTACCGGCTCGGCAAGGAGTCCGGCTACTGCGACGTCCAGCCGGTCGGCGCCGTCACCGTCGGCCTGGAGGGCAAGCAGCTCGCCGAGCTGGGCGCCATGCACGACTCCGCCGCCGGGGTGAGGGTCTTCTCCGACGACGGCAAGTGCGTCGACGACGCCGTGATCATGCGCCGGGCGCTGGAGTACGTGAAGGCCTTCGACGGCGTCATCGCCCAGCACGCCCAGGAGCCCCGGCTCACCGAGGGTGCCCAGATGAACGAGGGCATCGTCTCCGCCGAGCTGGGCCTCGGCGGCTGGCCCGCCGTCGCCGAGGAGTCGATCATCGCCCGCGATGTCCTCCTCGCCGCCCACGTCGGCTCCCGGGTGCACATCTGCCACCTCTCCACCGCCGGTTCCGTCGAGATCATCCGCTGGGCCAAGTCCAAGGGCTGGAATGTGACCGCCGAGGTCACCCCCCACCACCTGCTCCTCACCGACGAACTCGTCCGCACCTACAACCCCGTCTACAAGGTGAACCCGCCGCTGCGCACCGAGGCCGATGTCCTCGCCCTGCGCGAGGCCCTCGCCGACGGCACCATCGACTGTGTCGCCACCGACCACGCCCCGCACCCGCACGAGGACAAGGACTGCGAGTGGGGCGCGGCGGCCATGGGCATGGTGGGCCTGGAGACCGCACTCTCCGTCGTCCAGGAGACGATGGTCGAGACCGGGCTGCTGGACTGGGCCGGGGTCGCCGACCGGATGTCCTTCCGCCCCGCGGTGATCGGCCGCCTCACCGGCCACGGCCGCCCCATCGCTCCGGGCGAGCCCGCCAACGTGACACTCGTCGATCCGGCATACCGTGGAGCAGTGGACCCCGCGGGCTTCGCCTCCCGCAGCCGCAACACCCCCTACCAGGGCCGTGAGCTGCCGGGACGCGTCACTCACACCTTCCTGCGGGGCCGGGCAACGGTATTCGACGGGAAACTCGCGTGACATCACTCACCCACATCGCAGCCCAGATCGCCGCGGAGAAGAAGTCCGCGGAGGTCACCGACTGGGCGGCCCGCATCGGCTGGGTCGTCGGACTGCTGCTCTTCATCGCCCTCGTCTACTGGCTGATGCGCCAGGGCTGGAAATGGCGCGGCAGCCTCCAGTCCGGCCTGCCCGAGCTGCCGGCCGCACCGGAGACCCCGGGCGAGCCCCTGCTCCGGCTGACCGGCCGCTACCACGGCTCGACCACGGCCGGGCAGTGGCTCGACCGGATCGTGGCCCATGGCCTCGGTGTCCGCAGCCGGGTCGAGCTGACCCTCACCGACGAGGGACTCCGGGCCGTACGCCCCGGCGCGACCGATTTCTTCATCCCCTCGGCCGCCCTGCGCGAGGCCAGGCTCGACAAGGGCATCGCCGGGAAGGTCCTCGCCGAGGGCGGGCTCCTGGTCATCACCTGGGAGCACGGCGACACCCTGATCGACTCCGGCATCCGTTCCGACACGGCTGCCGAGCACAACGAGTGGGTCACCACCTTGAACCACCTGATCAACACGACGGAAGGCGCACGATGACGACCTCCAGCAGGGGAGCCGGCCAGGCTCCCGCCGTCCTTGTTCTGGAGGATGGCCGTGTGTTTCGCGGTCGTGCTTTCGGGGCTGTGGGGGAGACGTTTGGTGAGGCGGTGTTCAGTACGGGGAT
>NZ_JBEOYB010000086.1:0-27651 GCF_040296845.1 Streptomyces sp. NPDC001985 | reverse complement strand
CCCGGGGCCGGGGGGGGGGGGGGGGCCCCGCGCCCCCCCCCCCCCCCCCCGTGGCCCGCAGGGTGCGGGCTCCCTGTGGCACAGGGTCCGTCCTCAATCGCCGGACGGGCTTGGGTCGCTCGGGTTGCCCGTGGCACAGGGTCCGTCCTCAATCGCCGGACGGGCTTGGTTTGCTCGGGCTCCCTGTGGCGCGGGGTCCGTTCTCAATCGCCGGACGGGCTTGGGTCGCTCGGGTTGCCTGGGGCGGGCGTTCTCAAGGGCGGGGAGGAGAAGGGTCAGAGGGAAGGGTGGGGGAGGGCGGTCGCCGGGGTGAGGGTCGTGCCCAGGGCGAACTCCGCCTCGTACCGGGGCGACCCCAGCACCCCCCTCACCCGCGCCGCAATCCGCGCCACATCCCCCTGCTCCCCCCGCGGCAGCGGCACCCCCACCGACGCCCGCGCCCCCGCCGCCGCCCCCAGCAGCCGCGCCGCGTGATCGGCGTGCCCCGCCAGGGACTGCGCCCCGGCCAGCCCCTCCAGCGCCAGTGCCACCGCCCTCGGATCACCCCCGGTCCTCGCGGTCGCCATCCCGTCCAGCTGAAGCTCCAGCGCCCTGTCCACATCCCCCCGCGCCTCGGCGACGAACCCCAGCTCCGCGAGGATCAGCGGCGGCGCCTCCGGCTCGTACCCCATCCGCCGGTGCAGAGCCAGCACATTCGCCATGTGCGTCTCGGCCACTTCGAGCCGGCCCTCGCGCCGGGCCCCCATCCCGAGCCCGATCTCGGCGAACTGCTCCCCGAAGGTGTCGGACTGCTCGATGGCGAGCCGCCGCGCCCGCTCGTGGTACTCCCGGGCCTGCGGCAGATCCCCGGTCAGCAGGGCGATCCGCCCGAGCCCCGCGAGCTGGAAGGTCACCTCGGGCCAGAGCGACAGCTCCTCCGCCGTCCGCAGCCCGTCCCGCAGCAGCCGCCCGGCGCGCGGATAGTCGCCGACCACCTCGGCCAGCGTCTGGAGCGGCACCATCGCCTGCAACTGCCCCCACTGGTCGCCCAGTTCCCGGAACAGCTCCAGACTCTGCTCGCCGTGCCGGCGCAGCCCGCTGAAGTCACCCCGCAGCTTCGCCTGGAACGCCTGGCTGGCCAGCGCCGCCGCCGTCCCCCAGGGGTCACCGAGCGAGCGGAAGGCGCCCAGCGCCCGCGCCACCAGCTCCTCGCTCGGCGTCAGATCGCCGATCCCGTACAGATTCGAGCCGAGGAACCACTGCGCCCGCGCCTGCCCGCCCGGGTCGTTCACCTCCTCGTACGGCAGCAGCGCCGCCCGGTACTCCGCCAGCGGGTCCGCGCTCCCGCCGAGCGCGAGGCGCACCCCGCCCAGCCAGGCCGTCGCCGTGGCGACCCGGGCGGCGTGCGCCACCGGGTCCGCCTGGTCCGCCGGGTCCGGAGCGGGCACCGCGAGGGCCTGGGCCAGTGAGCGCTCGGCCTCGCCGCCGCGCCCGCGCAGATGCCAGTACCAGCTCAGCGCGTTCACCAGCCGCAGCGCCCGCTCCGCGTCCCCCGTCTGCACGGCGCTCTCCAGCGCGGTGCGCAGATTCGCGTTCTCGGCGTCCAGCCGCCGCAGCCACTGCCGCTGGCCGTGCCCGCGCAGATGCGGCTCGGCCCGCTCGGCGAGCCCGGTGTAGTACTCCCGGTGGAGCCGCTGGAGCCCGGTCAGCTCACCCCTCTCCCGGAGGTGTTCGACGCAGTACGCGGTGACCGACTCCAGCAGCCGGTACCGCGGCCCGTCCGCGGTGTCGGTCACCACCACGAGCGACCCCTCCACCAGCCGGGCCAGCAGATCGAGGACCTCCACCCGGTCCACGCCCCCGGCGGGGCAGACCTCCTCGGCGGCGGCGAGGGTGCAGCCGTCGGCGTGCACCGCGAGACGGCGCAGCACCGTGCGCTCCTGCTCCCCGAGCAGCTCCCAGCTCCAGTCGATGACCGCCCGCAGGGTCCGCTGGCGCGCCGGGGCGCCGCGCACCCCGGAGGCCAGCAGATGGAAGCGGTCGTCCAGCCGCGCCGCCAGCTCCGCCACCCCCAGCACCCGCACCCGCGTCGCGGCCATCTCCACCGCGAGCGGAATCCCGTCGAGCCGCCGGCAGATCGCCGCGACGGCCTCGGTGTTGGTGTCGTCGAGCACGAAGCGGGGGGCGGCGGCCTGCGCGCGGGCGGCGAAGAGCCGGAGCGCGCCCGCCTCGTCCAGCGGCGGCACCTCCCGCAGCCGCTCCCCGGTCACCCCCAGCGGAATCTGGCTGGTCGCCAGCACCCGCAGCCGGGGCGCCGACTTGAGCAGCTGCTCCACGAGCTGCGCGACCGCGTCCACCACGTGCTCGCAGTTGTCGAGCACCAGCAGCGCCGGCTCCTCGCCCAGCGCCTGCACCACCCGGTCGGTCAGGGTGAGCGGACCGCCGTCGGCGCCGGACGGCGGCGGGGAGATGTCGTCCCGCACCCCGAGGAGCGCGGCCACCAGCTCCCGCACCTCCGTGTCCCGCAGACCGCTCGACGGGTCGAGCGCGGCGAGTTCGGCCAGCCGGACCCCGCCGGGGAAGGCCGGGGCGGCCCGGGAGGCGACCGCCAGCGCCAGCTGGGTCTTGCCGACCCCGCCGGGGCCGGTGAGCGTCACCAGCCGGTGGGCGGTGAGCGCCGAGCGCAGCTCGTCGACCGCCCGGTCCCGGCCGATCAGCTCGGTGAGCGCGCTCGGTACGTTCGACGGCGGCCGGGCCGCGGTGGTCGACGGCGACGGCACGGCGGTCAGCGCCGGGTCCTGGGTGAGGATCGCCCGATGCAGCGCGGCCAGTTCGGGGCTCGGGTCCAGGCCGAGCTGGTCGGCGAGCCGCTCCCGCAGCTCGGCGTAGCTGCTCAGCGCCGCGCTCTGGCGGCCCGCCAGATACAGCGCCCGCACATGGGCGGTGCGCAGCCGCTCCCGCAGCGGGTGCAGATCCACCAGATCGCCCAGCTCGTCCGCGACCAGGGCGTGTTCACCCAGCTCCAGCCGGGCCTCGGCCTGCTCCTCCAGCGCGGTGAGCCGCTGCTCCTCCAGCCGCGCGGTGGCGGTACGGGTGAACTCCTCGTCCGCGAAGTCGGTGTAGGCGGGCCCCCGCCACACCGCGAGCGCGTCGGCGAGCAGCGCCGCCCGCTGCCGCGGGTCGCCGGTGGCCCGGGCACGGGCCGTCAGATCCTGGAAGCGGTCGGCGTCCACGGCGTCGGAGCCGGCCCGCAGTTCATAGCCGGGGGAGCCGAGGGAGACCGAGACCACCAGGTCCCGGCCGCCGGGTTCGGCGTCCTCCAGGGCGCGGCGCAGCTGCCAGACCTTGTTCTGGAGCACCCCCGCCGGGTTGCCCGGGAGTTTGGTGCCCCAGAGGTCGTCGATGAGCCGGTCGGCGGAGACCGGGTGTCCCCGGTCCACCAGAAGACGGGCGAGCAGGGCGCGGACCTTGAGCTCCGGCACCCGGACCGGCCGTCCGTCCGACGTCCACACACCCAACGGACCGAGCACCCCGAAACGCATGTGATCACGCTAACCCACCGTGGGGGTGCGGCGACAGGATCGATACCGGACCGGGACCGGGCGCCCGCGGGCCACGGGGGCGGCCCGCACCCCGGGCGGCCGGGCCGGGAGCGGACGGACCCCTGCCGGACCCCTCCCGGAGCGCTCCGGGAGCGACCGAGAGCGGACCGAGAGGGAGCCGGGAGCGCGCCGGCGCACCGTGGGAGTCCGCAGTAGCCCGAGAGAGCGAGGGGAATCGAGATGTCCGAACGCAGTCTGCGCGTTGCTGTCATCATCGGCAGCATCCGGACCGGCCGTTTCGGCCCCACACCGGCGCAGTGGATCGCCGCCGAGGCGGCCAAGCGCGAGGACCTGGAGGTCGATGTGATCGACCTCGCCAAGGTGTGGCTCCCCGATGTCCTCCCCGAGAGCGACAGCGTGCCCGCCCCCCAGGCCGTTCAGGATCTGGCTCCGTGGCTGGCCAGGTCCGACGCCTTCGTGATGGTCACGCCCGAGTACAACCACAGCTTCCCGGCCTCCCTCAAGAACCTCATCGACTGGTACATCGACGAGTGGAAGGCGAAGCCGGTCGCCTTCGTCAGCTACGGCGGGATAGCCGGCGGGCTGCGCTCGGTGGCCCATCTGCGGGAAGTGCTCCCCGGAATGCACGCCGTCACCGTCCGTGACTCGGTCGCGTTCCCCAACTACTGGGAGCTCTTCGACGACGAGGGCCAGCCCAAGGACCCCGAGGGCTGCTCCGCTGCGGCCAAGGCGATGCTCGACCAGCTCGCCTGGTGGGGTCACATCCTGCGGGACGCCCGCAAGCAGCGCCCGTACCCCGGCTGATCCCCGCCGCTCCCGGCAGCTCCCGCCCCGCGCCCGCGCACCGGAGCCCCCGCTCCGCCGCCGCCCAACGCCGCCCGGCCCCCGAAGCCTCCCCGCGCCCGCTGATCCACGGAAGGAACATCCATGTCAACGACCGTCCCCAAGGGCGCGCCGCCCAAGGCCACGGCCCGGGAATGGGCCGGGCTCTGCGTACTGGCGCTGCCCACCCTGCTGCTCGCGCTCGACCAGAGCGTGCTGTTCCTGGCCCTGCCGCACCTGGCCGAGTCACTGAACCCCACGGGCACCCAGACCCTGTGGATCATGGACATCTACGGGTTCATGATCGCCGGCTTCCTGGTGACGATGGGCACCCTCGGTGACCGGATCGGCCGCCGCAAGCTGCTGATGATCGGCGCCCTGGTCGTCGGCATCACCTCGCTGATGGCGGCCTTCTCCACCAGCGCCGAGATGCTGATCGTCACCCGCGCCCTGCTCGGTATCGCCGCCGCGACCCTGATGCCGTCCACGCTGGCCCTGATCAGCAATATGTTCCAGGACGAGCACCAGCGCGGCCGGGCCATCGCCGTCTGGGCCAGCTGCTTCATGGGCGGCACCGCGCTCGGTCCCGTGATCGGCGGTGTGATGCTGGAGTACTGGTGGTGGGGTTCGGTCTTCCTGCTCGGCGTCCCGGTCATGGTGATCCTGCTGGTCGCGGCCCCGTTCGTGCTCCCCGAGTACCGCGACCCGGCCGGTGGCCGGATCGACCTGGTCAGTGTGGTGCTCTCGCTCGCCGCGATCCTGCCGATGATCTACGGCCTCAAGGAGGTCGCCCGCTCCGGCTGGGAGCTGGTCCCGGCGCTCGCCATCGTGGTCGGCCTCGCCGTCGGCGCGCTCTTCGTCAAGCGCCAGGGCACGCTGGAGCACCCGCTGATGGACATCAGCCTCTTCAAGCGCGGCGCCTTCACGGCCTCGCTGCTGGTCCTGATGTTCGCCATGGTCACCATGGGCGGCAGCTACCTCTTCATCTCCGGCTACCTCCAGATGGTCGAGGGCCTCTCGCCGTTCCAGGCCGGTATGTGGATGGTGCCGTCGGCGCTGGTCTCCATCGTCGCCGCGACGCTGGCCCCGACGCTCACCAAGCGGCTGCCCATGGGTGTCGTCATCGGCTTCGGCCTCGGTGTCACCACCATCGGCTATCTGCTGCTCGCCTTCGTCAACCCGGCCGGCGGTCTGCCGCTGCTCATCGCGGGCTTCGTGATCGCCTTCCTCGGCACCGGTCCGATCGGCGCCCTCGGCACCAACCTCGTGGTCAGCTCCGCCCCGCCGGAGAAGGGCGGCTCCGCCGCCTCGCTCTCGGAGACCAGCGGTGAGTTCGGCATCGCCTTCGGTGTGGCCGCGCTCGGCAGCCTCGGCGGCGCGATCTACCAGAGCAAGATCACGACGCCCGACGGGCTGTCGGAGGCCTCCGCCGACACCGTGCGCAACAGTGTCGAAGGCGCCATCGCCGAGGCCGACAAGCTCCAGGGAGCCCTCGGCGACCAGGTGCTGGAGGCCGCGAGGGACGCGTTCACCAGTGGGCTGAACACCGTCGGCATCGTCTGTGCCGCGCTCGCCGCGATCACCGCGGTGCTGGCGACGACCGCGCTGCGCAAGGTCGACGGCGGCGGCGGTCACGGCGGCGGCGCGGAGGAGGCGGCGCCCGAGCAGGACGCGGCCGAGGGCACGCTCCAGCCCGCGCAGGACCGCTGACCCACCCCGTTGGACCGGCGGGGCCGTCCCGAGGATCGGACGGACCCGCCGGCGCCCGGGCGCCGGCCCCCTCCCCGTCGGCGTCCGGGCGCCAGCCCGTCCCCGCCCCCGGGGCCGGGCGCACGGCTCCCCCGCACCACCCGATTACCCGGACGCCGGTCCTTCGCGCACCCGCGAAGGACCGGCGTTCCCCGTTTCCCCGCGCCGGACCTGACACATGTCCCGCCACCGCCTTGAGAGCCATCGCCGCGCCCAACAGACTCAATTCGGGAATGCTCGCCCGTCAACGAACTCTCAAAGGAGTGCGGCTGTGGCCCAATGCCGGATCTGCGGTGGCTCTGTCGATGAATTCTTCGACTTCGGCCGCCAACCGGTCTCCGATTCCTTTGTGACTCCGGAAACCGTGGACAGCGAGTTCTACTTCCGTCTGGCCGCCGGGATCTGCACCTCGTGCACCATGGTCCAGCTGCTGGAGGAGGTCCCCCGGGAGCGGATGTTCCACGAGGACTACCCGTACCGCTCCTCGGGCTCGTCCGTGATGCACGAGCACTTCGAGACCTTCGCGCGGCAGCTGCTGGAGACCGAACTCGCCGGCGAGCGCGCCTTCATCGTGGAGATCGGCTCCAACGACGGCACCATGCTGAAGACGGTCGGCCGGGCCGGCGTGCGCCATCTGGGCGTCGACCCCTCGGCGCAGGTCGGCGAGTTCGCCCGGGCCGACGGCGTACGGGTGCGCACCGACTTCTTCCAGGAGTCCACGGCCCGGGAGATCGCCGCCGAGGACGGGCCCGCGGATGTCATCTACTCCGCCAACACCACCAGCCACATCGCCTATATCGACTCCGTCTTCCGGGGCGCCGACGCGCTGCTGGCACCCGACGGGATCTTTGTCATCGAGGACCGCTACCTGGGCTCCATCATGGCCCAGAACGCCTTCGACCAGATCTACGACGAGCACTTCTACCTCTTCTCCGTCTCCTCCGTGCGGCGGATGGCCGAGACCTTCGGGTTCCGGCTGATCGATGTGGAACCCCTGTCGGTGCACGGCGGTTCGATGCGCTACACCATCGGTCGCCCCGGCGCCCGCACCCCCTCCCCGCGGATCGCCGAGTACCTGGAGCTGGAGCGGGCCCAGGGCCTCGCCAGCCCGGAGACGTACCAGCGCTTCGGCGAGCGGGTGCGGCGCACCAGCCGGGAGCTGGTGGAGCTGCTGGAGAAGCTGCGCGCGGAAGGGCGGACGATCGTCGGCTACGGGGCCACGGCGAAGAGCGCCACCGCCATCAACTACTGCGGGATCGGCACCGACCTCATTCCCTACATCTGTGACAGCACCCCGGCGAAACAGGGCCGGCTCACCCCCGGGGCGCATATTCCGGTCCGGCCGCCGGAGGCATTCTCCGACCCCTATCCGGACTACGCGCTCCTCTTCGCGTGGAATCACGCCGAGGAGATCATGGCGAAGGAAGAGGGATTCCGTGAGGCCGGCGGCCGGTGGATTCTCTACGTCCCGGACGTCCATATCGCCTGAGCGGCCCCGCCCCATCTCCCCAGCACACCCATCCCGTTCTCCAAGAAGGGCGACATGAACACGTACGCGGGCAAGAAGGCCGTAGTCACCGGCGGCACCCACGGCATCGGCCGGGCCGTTGTCCAGACCCTCCTGGACGGCGGTGCGGAGGTCCTCCTCACCGGCCTCAACGAGGAGAACATCGAGAAGGCCAGGAACGAACTCGGCGACCGGGCCCATGTCCTGCGCTCCGACGCCGGGAGCCTCGCCGACATCGACGCCCTGGGCCGGGCCGTCGAGGAGACCCTCGGCCAGGTCGATCTGGTCTTCGTCAACGTCGGCTACATCAAGTTCGGCTCCCTCGGCCAGGTGACCGAGGAGACCTACGACCGGATGTTCGACACCAACACCAAGGGCGCCTTCTTCACCGCCCAGAGGCTGGCCCCGCTCGTCAAGGACGGCGGCTCCTTCGTCTTCACCACCGCCGTAGCGGTCGGCATGGGCTTCGTCGCCACCAGCGTCGGCACCGGGATGAAGTCCGCCATCCGCGCCTTCTCCAAGGTCTTCGCCTCCGAGCTGCTGCCCCGGGGCATCCGCGTCAACACCGTCAGCCCCGGCTTCACCGACACCCCCTCCATGGGCATCGCCGAGATCTCCGACGAGCTGCGGGCCGCCAACATCAAGGAGGGCGTGGAGCTGACGCCGATGCGCCGCTTCGGCACCGCCCAGGAGGTCGCCGACGCCGTGCTGTTCCTCGGCTTCGGCGCCACCTTCACCACCGGCGTCGACCTGCCCGTCGACGGCGGCCTCGGCCAGGGCCTGGAGTGGCCGCACGACGAGATCGTCGAGCACTGAGGCCGGCGCAGGTGGCACCCGCGAGCACCCCCCGCGCACACGACCGAGGAGGACGATGATGTCCGGACAGACCAGGACCGCCGTGATCGGCGGCGGCATGGCCGGCAGTGCCGCCGCCAAGACCCTGCTGAAGGCGGGCCGGGAGGTCGTCGTCTTCGAGGCGGCCGACGGGCTCGGCGGCCGGGCCCGCTCCTGGCACCGGCCGGAGATCGAACCCGATGTGGGCATCAACCTGATGTACGTCAGCTTCTACGGTCTGATGACCCAGCTCATCGAGGAGTACGGACTCAAGGACGACCTGCTCCAGATCTCCAGCAACGTCTACATCTCCGACCACGGCAAGGCCCTCCCGCTCTCCTCCGACTCGCCGCTGAGCCTGCTCAAGTACGGGCATGTGAGCGTCCGCGACCGGCTGGCCTTCCTCGTCACCTCCCTCGCCCAGGTCGCCCAGAAGAAGAAGCTCAGCCTCTTCGACCCGATCATGTCCGCGCCCCACGACAACCAGAGCGCCACCGAGTGGGGCTACGGCAAGGTCTCCCGGCGCGGCTTCGACTTCCTCCTCCGGCCGCAGATCGAGGGCTTCTGGAACTTCGCCTGCGAGGAGATCTCCGCCATCCACGCGCGCGCCCTCCTCGCCTGGATGGGCGGCTCCGGCTTCTACGTCCTCAAGGACGGCATGGAGGTCATCGCCGAGCGGAACGCCGAGGGCGCCGAACTGCGGCTCGGCCACGAGGTCACCTCCGTGCAGAGCGACGGCGGCTCCATCAGCGTCACCGCCACCGGGCCCGGCGGCGGCGAACCCGTCACCGAGACCTTCGACGACGTGGTGATCGCCACCCCGGCGACCATCGCCGCCAAGCTGGTCTCCGCGCTCCCCGCCGAGATCGTCTCCGGCATCACCCGCGGCTTCCTGGAGACCCAGCGGTACGAACCCGCGATCTCGGTCTCGTATCTCGTCGACGCCGACGCGCTGCCCGCCGAGGCGCACATCGTGGCCGGCGGCCCCGAGGACCCGCCGATCCGCAACATGATCACCTACCCGCGCACGACCCGCGACGAGCGCGGGCGCCCCGTCGAGAAGCTGCTGGTCCTCACCTACCCCGGCCGGGCCAACACCCGCCGCCTCCTGGGACTCACCCCCGAGGAGCAGTTCGCCGCCGTCACCCCGCTGCTGCCCAGCCTGTGGGCCGACTTCCCGGTCGACACCGCCGTGCCGTTCCAGATCGCCGAACGGCCCTACGGCTTCCCCATCCCGGCCCCCGGCCGCTACCGCCGCTCGGCCGAGGTCATCCGGCAGCAGCGCGCCCCCGTGGTCTTCGCCGGGGACTACTTCAACTCGCCCACCACGGAAGCCGCGATGCTCTCCGGCATCCGGGCCGCCGCCGCGCTCACGAAAGCAGGTTGAGGCAGACGATGAAGGCGCTCTTCATTCCGGGCAACAGCCCCTATCCGATCTTCTCGCACGCCACTCTCGCCACCGCCGTGCGCAACGCGGGCCACCAGGTCCTCATGGGCGGCATCGACTGGGTGCTCCCCAACATCGCCAGCGTCGGGCTCGCCCCCGTCAAGATCTCCCCGCTCTCCGTGGAGGAGGTCAGCGCCTTCATGGGCGCCATGCCGGAAGACCCCGCCGACCAGGTCAAGGCGGTCGGCCGGGTGTACGCCGAGATCGCCGTCGACAGCCTGGAGACCCTGCTGGGCCTCGCCGACCACTGGCGGCCCGACATCGTCGTCGGCGGCGGCATGTTCTACACCGCGCCGCTCCTCGCCCACCACCTCGGCATCCCCTCCGTACGGCTGGAGTGGGACCGCATCGACGCCCGGATGTACGACCCCGGCGCCGAGGCCGTCCTCGCCCCCGTCCTCGGCGAACTGGGCCTGGACCGGGTGCCCGAGCCGGATCTGTGGCTCGACGTCTGTCCGCCGAGCCTCAAGCCGGAGAACCCGGTCCCGGCCCGGCCCATCCGCTGGGTGCCGGCCAATCCGCAGAAGCCGCTGGAGCCCTGGATGTACACCAAGGGCGACCGGCCCCGCGCCTACATCACCGCCGGCACCCGGCTCTTCAGCGGCGACGCCCTGCGGGACATGGCCAAGAGCATCGGCGAACTGGGCATGGAGGTCGTCGTCGGCGCCCCGGAGAACGTCGCCGCCGAACTCCGCGCGGAGCTGCCCGATGTGCGCATCGGCTGGGTGCCGCTGGACGTCCTCGCCCCCACCTGCGACGTCATCGTGCACCACGGCGGCGGCGGCACCGACATGACCGCGCTCAACGCCGGTATCCCGCAGCTCATCGCCCACCCCGAGTACCCGACCTCCGCCACCCGCAGGATCGTCGAGTACGGCGCGGCGCTCCTCGTCGAGTCCGGCGGCAACGAGTCCGTCACCGCCGCCTGCGAACGGCTCCTCGCCGAGCCGTCCCACCGCGAGCGCGCCCAGGAGATCTCCCGCGAGATCGCCACCCTGCCCACCGCCGCCACCATCGTCGGCGAGCTGGAGCGACTGGTGGCCGCGCGCGCCTGACCGGGCCGCCGCCACCCCCACCGCACGAGAGGAGAGACCGCGGTGCGCATTGCCGCAACGGCGATCCCCGGGGCGTACACCGTCACCCCGGTACTGCTGCCGGACGAACGCGGCAGCTTCCACGAGGGCATGCGCGCCGACCGGCTCCAGGAGGTGCTCGGCGAACCGTTCGTGCCCCGGCAGATCAGCTACTCCGTCTCCTGCCGGGGCACCCTGCGCGGCATCCACACCACCGCGATCCCGCCGGGACAGGCCAAGTACGTCACCTGTGTGCGCGGCGCCCTGCGCGACATCATCGTCGATCTGCGGGTCGGCTCACCCGCCTTCGGCACCCACCACGTCACCGAACTGGACGCCGCCTCCGGCCGCTCCCTCTACATCCCCGAGGGCGTGGGCCACGGCTTTCTCGCCCTCACCGACGACACCTGCATCTGCTACGTCATGTCGACGGTGTACGCCCCCGGCACCCAGATCGACATCAACCCCCTGGACCCCGCGATGGACCTGCCCTGGGGCTGTACCGAACCACCCCTGATGTCCCCCAAGGACACCGCGGCCCCGGGCCTGGCCGAGACCCTCGCCGCCGGTGTCCTGCCCGACTGGCGAGGAGTGAGCGTCTGATGGACCCGGTACGGATGGGAGTCCTCGGCTGCGCGGACATCGCCCGGCGGCGGATGCTGCCGGCCTTCGCCGCCTGCCCCGGCACCGAGATCGCCGCCGTCGCCGGCCGCGACCCCGCGCGGACCGCCGCCACCGCCGCCCCCTACCGGGCGCGCGCGGTCCACGGCTACGCCGAACTGCTCGCCGAGCCCGGCATCGACGCCGTCTATGTGCCCCTCCCGCTCGCCCTGCACGCCGAGTGGGTCGAGGCGGCCCTCAGGTCCGGCCGGCACGTCCTGGCCGAGAAGCCGCTCACCGCCGATCCCGCGCGGACGGCGGAGCTGTTCGCCCTCGCGGAACGGCTCGGTCTGGCGCTGATGGAGAACGTGATGTTCGTCCACCACGGCCAGCACGGAGCGGTCCGCCGGCTGGTCGCGGACGGCGCGGTCGGCACCCTGCGCTCCGTGGAGGCGGCCTTCACCGTGCCGCGCCGCCCCGACGACGACATCCGCTACCGCCCCGACCTCGGCGGCGGCGCGCTCTGGGACACCGGGGTCTACCCCCTGCGGGCCGCGCTGGAACTGCTCGGCCCCGACCCGGAGGTCCTCGGCGCCGCCCTGGTGACCGCCCCCGGCTTCACCGTCGACACCTCGGGCGCGGTGCTGCTGCGCGCCCCCGACGGGATCGTCGCCCAGCTGGCCTTCGGCCTCGACCACGCCTACCGCAACTCCCTCACCCTCCACGGCAGCACCGGCCGGCTCACCCTGGACCGGGTCTTCACCCCGCCCGCCGGAGTGCCCCCGCCCGCCCGGCTGGAGACCGCCGGCGGTGTCCGGGAGATCCCGCTGCCCGCCGACGACCAGGTGGCGGCCACCGTCGCCGCCTTCGCCGACGCGGTCCGCCGGGGCTCCGCGCCCTCGGCCGCGAGCCTGGCCCAGGCCCGGCTGCTGGACGCGGTCCGCCGCGCCGCCCGCTGACCGCGCGCCGCACACGACGAGGGGCCGCCTCCCGGCTGACCGGGAGACGGCCCCTCGCCCGTGGCTCACCCGTCGGTGTGCGCCCGGAAGGTGTGGTCCGGGCCCAGCTCCTCGATCCGGTAGTCGGCGTTCGGGAAGCTCGGCGTCGGCAGCGGGTCCGGGTAGGCCGGCTCGGTGCGCGGCGGCTGCCGCCGCACATACGCCGAACGCGCCCTGATGGCGGTGTCGACGGCCAGTTGCAGCGCCCGCGAGGGCGCCCGCACCCCGAACGCCAGCCGCATGTGCGGGGTCATCAGCGCCGGCAGCGCCGCCTTCGCGGCCCGGCGCCCCAGCGGACGCAGCCGCTCCGGCAGCCACCCCGCCAGCGGCTCGATCACCGTGTGCTGGAGGACGCCCCAGAGCGTCACGGCCTCGGGGGAGTACGCGAAGTGCTTCTCCACATAGGCGTCGTGGAAGGCGGCGAACGCCTCGTAGGACCCCGGTATGTCCTTGAGCCCCATGTGCTCGCCCTGCTCGCGCATGTGCAGATACGCGGCGTTGCGCTCCTGGTCGCTCAGCTTCCGCCAGCCGTACCGCTCGACCCAGCGCGACTGCACCAGCATGCTCGTGGCCAGCACGAACAGATACTCGTCATTGCTGATGGACCACTGGTGCCCGTCCTCCGCGCTGATGTGCTTCACCGCGCTCTTGTGGATGCGGTTCATCTGCCGGACGGCCGCCTTGCCCCGCGGGTCCTTGAAACCGCTCCGGACCATCTCCAGGCTGATCAGCGCGAAGTGCTCCATCCGGCGCTGGGTGTTCTCGGTCAGCTCGCCGGTCCGCACCAGCAGGGCCGCCATGTGCGGCGGGGCGACACTGTTGGCGAAGGCCAGCGCGCCGGAGACGCTGAAGTCCCACGGGAACTCGTACCCCATGTCCAGCCACCAGATGTGGCTGGCGTTCTCCTTCACGTCCATCCGCTGGATCTCGTTGAGCCGGGCGTACCTCTGCTGCTTGGCGCTGGTGCTCACGGTGCGGTTCCTCTCTCGGCGTCTCGCAGCAGCGCGCGCTCGACCAGAGGTGCCGCGCCGCCTGTCCAGGTCGTGGGAGCGCAGAGCCGGGTGAGCGCTCCGCGATCCAGTACATCGGTCAACTCCGGCACCCCGGCGAGCACATCGGCGAGCGGGGTGCCGCTCCCGGCCGCCCGCGCCGAGGCGTCGGCCAGCAGCTTCCGGGCCGCCGCCTTCCCGAGGGCCGGCGCCAGCACGGCGGCCAGCCGCTCGGTGACGACCAGACTGCCGGTCAGCCCCAGATTGGCCCGCATCCGCTCCGGGTGGACGGCCAGCCCCTCGGCCAGCTCCACCGCCGTGTGCGCGGCGCCCCCGGTCAGCCGCAGCGCCTCCCGCAGCAGCGACCACTCGGCGTGCCAGGCCCCCGCCGAGCGCTCGTCCTCCGCCAGCATGCACTGGGTGAGCCCCGCCGCCAGCACCGGAACCTGGAGCGCCGCGCTGCGGATCAGCGTGGAGAGCACCGGGTTGCGCTTGTGCGGCATCGCGGACGACCCGCCGCGCCCCGGCGGGCCCGGCTCACCGACCTCGCCGACCTCGGTGCGGGCGAGCGACTGCACATCCACGGCGATCTTCCCGAGCGCCCCGGCGGTGAAGGCCAGCGCCGCCGCCAGATCGGCGACCGGGGTGCGCAGCGCGTGCCAGGGCAGCGCGGAGACCGCGAGCCCGGTCTCCGCCGCGTACGCCGCGACCAGCCGCTCCAGATACTCGCCCGCCGCGACCGGGTCGTCCGGGGCGAGGGCCCCGTCCACGACGGCGTACTCCAGATATCCGGCCAGCGTCCCCGCCGCGCCGCCCAGCGACACCGGCAGCCCCTCGTCGAGCACCCGCCCGAGCCGCCGCTCGGCGTCGAGCACCAGCCCGCGCCAGCCCGCCGCCTTGAGCCCGAAGGTCGTCGGCACCGCGTGCAGCGCCAGCGTCCGCCCGGCCATCGGGGTGTCCCGGTGCAGCCGCGCCAGGGCGGCCAGCGCGTCGGCCACCCGCAGCAGATCCTCCCGTACGATCCGCAGCGCCCGGGCCGCCACCAGCATCGCCCCCGTGTCCAGGACGTCCTGGCTGGTGGAGCCGCGGTGGACGTACTCGGCGCTCTCCGGGTCCTTCGCCGCCACGGCGGCGGTCAGCGCGGCGACCAGCCCGACCACCGGGTTCGCGGTCTCCCGGGAGGCGAGCGCCAGCGCCCGGATGTCGAAGCCGCCGGCCCGCGCCGCCGCTCCGATCGCCTCGGCGGCGGTCGGGGGCACGGCCCCCAGCCGGGCCTGCGCCCGGGCGAGCGCGGCCTCCGCGTCGAGCATCGCCTGGAGCCACGCCGGATCGCTGACGGCAGCCTCGACGGGGGTGCCGGCCCGGACGGGGGAGAGGAGCCCGGAGTCGGCGGGGGCGGGGAGGAGGTGCCCGGTGGCGGCCGGGCTGCCCGGCGGCTCGGCCCCGGTCACACGATCACCCCGTCCACCTCGAACTCCGCGACATCGGGCCGTACCGCGTGCGGGACATGCGCCACCGGCGGCAGCGCGAGCACCGCGCGGGCGATCGCGTCCGAGTCCCCGACGGTCACCGAGTCGACACCCGGCCGGATACCGGCCGCCGTCACCCAGTGCACGGACTCCGTCGGCACCCCGTACGCGAACCGGCGCGGATGCGCCTGCCCCCGGCCGTCCAGCAGCCGGTACGGACGCTCGGTGACGGCCAGGCCCCCGGTCTCGAAGACGGTCCCGTGCCCGCCCGGTATCCGGTAGGGCATCGCCTGGTCGGTGTTGAGCAGATGCCGCAGCAGCGGATCGTTGGTGCGCCGCAGATCCGGCTCGGGCAGCCGGGCCTCGATGAGCGCGGTCGCCCGGACCGGCTCACCCGGCACCAGCGGGGAGGAGGCGACGAACTCCGGGGCGGCGGTGTTGAGCCGCACATGCGTCCCGGGGCCGGTGATCTCCATCAGCCCCGCCTCGATCAGCGCGATCAGCTCCTCGATCCGCGAGGCCGGCGGTCCGATGGAGAGGAAGGCGTTGAGCGGGGTGTACCAGCCCTCCAGGTCGTCGCGGTGCGAATCCCCGTCCAGACCGCTGTGGTCGACCGCGAGCCGCACCTCGTTGCGCAGATCGCGCAGCACATCGAGGGCCGCCTTGAGCGGGCCGTTCACATTCCCCGCCCGCGCCTCCCGGACATCCCGCTCCAGATACTCCACCAGCCACTTGCGGAAGCCGTCCCGGTCGGCGAACTCCTGGCCGCTGCACGGCTTGGAGATCCGCCCCCAGTCCCAGCGCTCGGACCCGGCGATCCCCGCGGACTCCAGCAGCGGCCCCGGATCGGCGTCCGGCGCCAGCCCCAGATAGGCGTCGGTGAACGCCTCCCGGGCCTCGCCCCGGCCCACCGACTCCAGCAGCGTGCCGTAGTAGACGCTCTCCACCTCCCGCCGGATCAGCGGCCACAGATCGCGCCCGAAGTTCACCCGCTCCGGGCTCCTCCGCAGCTCCGCGACCTTCGCGGGGGTCAGCAGCCGGGGGAAGTACCGCCCCGAAGCGCCCTTCTCGTTCTCCCCGCGCGCCTGGTAGGGCACCCCGCGCCGGGAGAAGGCGTACATCCTGGGCTCGTCGCCGGACGGCCGGTACACCAGCCGGCCGTCCCCGCCCCGCTCGAAGGAACCGCCCCGGCCCGCGGTGAACAGCGCCATGTAGTCGAAGAAGCAGAGCCCGAGCCCGCGCAGCAGCACCGGCCGGCCGGCCCCGATCACACTCAGATCGAGATCGGCGGGGTTGGTGGGCGTGACATAGGTGAGGTGGTGGATACGGGCGAGGCTCGCGGTCCGCTCCTCGCGCGCGGTCGGGCGGGTCGGCACATGGCCCTGGGCCAGCACGATGGCGTCCAGCCGGTTGAGCCGGGTGCCGTCCTCCAGGCGCAGCCCCTGCGGCCCGCCGGGCACCCCGTGCGTATCGGCCATGGCCACCGCCCGCGAGCGGTGCACGGTGACCGTGACGTGCGCGGGGGCCGAGTCCACCACCCGCTGGAAGCAGTCGTTGAGGTAGCAGCCGTAGAAGGCCCTGGTCGGATACGTGTCGGGCCCGAGCCCCGCCGCCTCCTCGCGCACCTCCGGCGGGAAGCCGCCCAGGTCGCCGAGGGCGCGCAGACCGGTGGCCCACTCGTACAGCGTCGGACCGGGCTCGACCGGTCCCTCGATGGTGGTGCTCTCGTCGGTGTAGACGGTGATCTGGGACGCCACCGTGTTCATCAGCAGATGGCGCGACTGCTCGGTGCGCCAGACCGTCCCGGCGCCGGGGCCCGAGCGGTCCACCACGTGGACGGTCACCGATGTGTGCGACGGCGAGGCCCGCTCATTGGCACAGAGGCGCTCCAGCACGGAGAGTCCGCGCGGGCCGACCCCGACGATTCCGATCTCGACGTGGCTGCTCATCAAGTCAGTCCGTTTCTGGGGAATTCCGATGATTCCGGACGGGGGGCGCGTCCCCGGGCGGGAGCGCCCCCACCGCTGTCGGCTCAGCCGGGCTCAGCCCTGCCGCCGCGCGGCCTCGGCCTCGGCCCGCAGCTCCAGCTGCCGGATCAGCTCCAGCCGCTTGATCTTGGTGGTGGCGGTCTGCGGCAGATCCTCGATGCGCCACTGCACCGGCTCGGCCAGCTTGGGCAGATCCGCGACCGCGGCCCGCCAGGCGGCCGGGTTCAGCGGCTTGTCGTCGCGGGTGGAGACGACCGGCACGGGCAGCCCGCCGCCGGGGCCGGGCACGATGATCGCCTCGGTCAGCTCGGGCAGCCGGCCGAAGAGCTTGTCCTCGATCTCCAGGGTGCTGTCGATGCCGGGGATCTCGTCGACCTCCCGGTCCAGCAGATGCAGACAGCCCCACTTGGTGCGGTAGCCGACATCGCCCATCCGCCACCAGCCGTCGTTCACCTGCTTCTCCCAGCGCGGGTGCTCACCGAGATAGGTGACGATCCGTCCGTCGCTGCGGACCTCGATGAACCCGGGGGTCGACTTGGAGGGGGTGTTGCCGTCCCGGCTGACCACCCGTACCCCGGTCATCCCCGGGAAGGGGCGGCCGACACAGCGGCCCTCGGCATCGGCGCCGCGCTTGTGGGTGTAGGTGCGGCCGGCGATCGGGCCGACCTCGCTCTGCCCGTACATCTGGATGAACACCGCGCCCTTGCGGCGGGACGCGCCGAGCAGCCGGTGCACCGTCCGGGGGTGGATGGCGTCGAAGGTGGAGCTGAAGTACCTCACCTTCGCCAGCGGGCCGCGCGGGTCGTCGACCAGCTCCTCCCAGCGCATGAAGGTGTTGGGGTGCGCCTCGATCAGCCCGGGCGGGACCTGGGTGAACAGCTCGCCCACGGTCTCCGGGTCGTCCTCCCGGAGGATGATCACCGGGTGGCCCTGGAGGATCGAGATCGGCAGCGCCGTGAACATCCGCGAGTGCACGAACGACACATGGATCGCGACCGGCTCGCTCGGGCCGACCAGCTTGGCGACCGTGCCCTGCGGGCGGTAGCGCGCCTGGAAGGTCCGCCCCGTGTGGACGGCCAGCTTCGGTACGCCGGTGGTGCCGGAGGTGTGGGTGATGAGCGTGGGGTGGTCGGGGGAGACCACCGCCGGGCTGACCCGGGGGGACCCGGCGAGCGCGCCCAGCTCCACGGCGCCCTCGTGGCTGCCGGTGGTGAGCAGCAGCTTCCGGGACAGCTCGAACACCTCGGCCGGCAGCTCCTTCTCCAGCTTGGCCTGGTCGGTGACGAGGAAGGGCCGGTCCACCCGGCGCAGCAGCTCCGCCACGGTCTGGCCGTCCAGCTTCGGCGACAGCAGGACCGGTACGGCGCCGATCCGCGCGATCGCGCAGGCCAGCAGCGTGATGTCGAAGCCGTTGGTCTTGTGGACGACCACCCGCTCACCGGTGCGGACCCCGGCGGCCCACAGCCGGGAGGCGAAGTCGGCCACCAGCTCGGCCACTTCGGTCAGGGTGAGGCGACGGCCCAGCTCCGGGGCGATGTCCAGATCGTGATCGAGCGTCACCGGGCTCGCGGGGTGCAGCTCCGCGGCCCTGTCGAACAGTGTTCCCAGGCGGATGCCCTTGTTTCCGATGCGCTGGAGAAACATTGCACACGTCCCCTCATCTGAGATGTTCGGTGGTCCGCCGGGGTCAGGAATTCTCGATGATTTCCTTGATGCGCTGGAGCGTGTCGTCGAGATCCTGGGCGAGCTTGTCGCTCCACTCCTCGACGAACTTGGCGCGTTCCGCCTCATCGAGGTCCGCGACGATGTGCTGAATTCCGGCGGTCGCCTTTCCCATCCGGAAGTGATGGGTGAGCACGGCGCCGCCATCGGCCGCCTCGACATCGAATCCCCAGATGCTCTCCTGGTCGGCGCCCGCGTGGGTGAGCATCATCCACTGGAAGGTCCGGCCCGGCTCAGCTGCGGTGATCCGGCACTCGGTGTGCCAGATGCCCCGGATCAGGGGGGCCCAGGCGACGACTTCCTCGCTCCGCAGATTCTCTCCGCGGAAAACCGATCCAACGGCGGACGGCGCACCGGAAGTCCATTCCCCGCCCTGGCACTCGGGGCTCCATTCGCCACTGCGGGGAAGGTCGCTGACCACGGCGTAGATCTCGTCCGGAGTGGCCTTCACGGCAATGTCGGCCCGGAGTTCGAAGAGTGGGGACTTTTCGATGATGGAGGTCATGTGGCTGAGCTTCGCAGCGAGGGTGAGGGCCGGGCCAAGGATCGCCCCAGGGTTGGTCAGGTTCAGGAGGGGCCCGCGGCCCCGGGCTCGGGGGCGCGCTTCCGGACGCGTACCGGCTCGGGGGGCCGGGGCCCCGGGGGCCGGGGGCCCGGACCGGCCGTGGCCCGGGAGAGCCCTGGCTCCCCGCCGCCCGGCCCCCGCCCCGGGGTCGGCCGGGTTCACGGGGCCCGCGGGGGCCGGCTCCGGCGATGACACCCCGGGGACGGCCCCGCGCCGCCCGGCTCCACCAGGGCACCCCGGGGTGCCCTGGTGGAGCCCGGGCCGGTCCGGGGGGTGACTCCTGGTGGAGCCCCGGCCGGTCCGGGGTGGCGACCGCCCCGGACCGCCCTCGGCCCGTCGGGGTCTCAGGCCGCCGTGTGGAGGACCACCTTGCCGGTGACCTTCCCCTCCTCCACCAGCCGGTGCCCCTCCGCCGCCGAGGCGAGCGGGAGCGGCTCCACGGCCTGCGGGCGCAGACTTCCGTCCGCCAGCAGCCGGTTGATCCCCGCCGCCGCCGAGGCCAGCTCATCCGTGCTCGCCTGCGAGATGGCGAAGCCCACCAGGGAGCAGTCCTTGACGTACAGCGGCCCGACCGGCAGCTCCGGCCGGGTCAGCAGACCGGCCAGCAGCATGATCCGGCCCCGCCGCGCCAGCAGCCCCACCGCGCCGGTCAGATCGTTCCCCGCCGAGGTGTCCAGATGGATGTCCACACCGTCCGGGGCCGACTCCGCGATCCGGGCGTTCACATCGGGGTCCCGGTAGTCGACGGTGGCGGTGGCGCCCAGCGCCCGTACCCGCTCGGCGTCGCGCGCGCTCGCCACCCCGATCACCCGGGCCCCGGCCCGGGCCGCCATCAGGACGAGAGCGCTGCCCACATTCCCGCCGGCGCCGATGACGGCCACCGTCTCACCCGGCCGCAGCCGGCCATGGGTGAACAGCCCCAGATGGGCGGTGGCCGCCGGGTGCGCCACGGCGACCGCGTCGGCCGCCGGCACCCCCGGGGGCAGCCGGTAGAGCCGCTCGGCCGGCACCACCGCCTGCTCGGCGGCGGCGCCCTGCCGCCCCGCGTACCCCAGGCTGTTGCACCAGACCCGGTCGCCGGGGGAGAAACCCACCGCGCCCGGCCCGGCGGCGGCCACCGTCCCCACCAGGTCCCGGCCGATCACCAGGGGCAGGGGGACGGGGGTGCGCCAGGCACCCGACCGCACAAAGGTGTCCACGTGGTTGACGGCGGTGACCTCGACGTCCACGAGCACGTCGTTCGGTCCTGGTCGCGGAGGCGGCAGCTCGCCGTACCGGATCACGTCCGGCGGCCCGAACCGCTCGATGAAGGCAGCACGCATGGCCTGATCCTTCCGAGGCCGGGAGCCCTTGGACCCTGGTGCCGGGGGACTGTGTCACCTCGGCGGCCACCCCGCCGCCCGGCCTCCCCGCACCTGACAAAGACGGACGCCGGGGCATGTCGAGACGGACGAATCAGCACACCCTGGACAGCGAAGGGACAGGGATCTCGAACGGGGGAGTTCGCATGGACGGGTTGAACAGACGGCGGTTCATCACCGGTACGGGCGCGGCGATCGCGACCTCGGCCGCCACCGCCGCCCCGGCGGCGGCCGGACCCGCCGCCGCTCCACCCGCACCCGCACCCGCCTCCGTCTCAGCCTCCGCCTCCGCCGCGACGGTCACCCCCTCGGACGCCCGCTACGCCGACCTCGTCTCCGGGATGAACGGCCGCTTCTCCGCCGCCCCCGAGGAGATCCGGCTCCCCGCCTCGACCGGGCAGGTGGTCCGGATCGTCCGCGAGGCGGCGCGCCGGGGGAAGTATCTGGTGATCCGCGGCGGCGGCCACGGATTCGGGGACTTCGTCTTCAACAAGGAGGCCGAGATCCTGCTCGATCTGCGGCTGCTCAACCGCGTCGGCTACGACGAGCGGCGCGGGGCGTTCTTCGTCGAACCGGGCGCCACCCTGCTCCAGGTCTACGAGACCCTCTACACCGGCTGGGGCGTCACCGTGCCCGGCGGCGCCTGCCACAGCATCGGCGCCGGCGGCCACTTCGCCGGCGGCGGCTACGGCATGCTCTCCCGCCGGCACGGCCTCGTCTGCGATCACATCGAGGCCGCCGAGGTGGTCACCGTCGACCGGCGCGGCGAGGTCCGCGCGCTCACCGTCACCCGTGACCGGAACGACCCCCACCGCGACCTCCTCTGGGCGCTCGCCGGTGGCGGCGGAGGCAACTTCGGCGTGGTGACGCGGTACTGGCTGCGCACGCGCGGCGCGACCGGAGAGCCCTCGGAGCTGCTGCCCGCCCCGCCCGCGACCGTCCACTACACCCAGGCCACCTGGCCGTGGGAGCGGATCACCGAAGCGGGCTTCGGGAATCTGCTGCGGGAGTACGGGAAGTGGTCCAGGCGGCACGACGACCCCGGCTCGCCCTACGCGGGCATGGGCCATCTCCTCTTCCTCAACCACATCACGGCCGGGAATCTCTTCCTGGTCGCGCAGATCGACGCGGGCACCCCGGACGCCCGGCGGCTGATGGAGGAGTTCGTCGGCTTCCTCAGCCGGGCCATGGGCGCCGAGCCGGACTCGCTCGACATCCAGCACCTGCCCTTCCTCAAGGCCACCACCCACAGCACCATGGGCGGCGAGACCCTCACCAACCCCAGCCTGCGCACCTCGCACAAGTCGGCGTTCATGAGCGACGGCTTCCCGGAGCGCCAGATCGACGCGCTCCACCGCCATCTCACCCGCGAGGACTACAGCAACCTCTTCAGCTATGTGATCCTCAGCTCCGCCGGTGCCCGGATCAACGCGCCGGCGCCGGACGCGACGGCGTCACCGCACCGCGATGCGCTCTTCGCCGTCTACTACGAGTGCTACTGGCGCAGACCGGAGGACGACGAGCGCAACATCCGCTGGGTGCGCGAGGTGTACCAGGACATGTACGCGGACACCGGCGGCGTACCCGTACCGAACGGGGTCACCGACGGGTGCTATGTCAACTACGCCGACCGCGATCTGAGCGACCCGGCGTTCAACCGCTCCGCGAGCCCCTGGCACGAGCTGTACTACAAGGGGAACTACCCGAGGCTCCAGCGGGTGAAGGCCCGGTACGACCCGACGAACTTCTTCCGCCACCGCCAGTCGATCGCGCTCCCCGGCCGGGAGTGAGCGCCGGTCCGGGGGCCGGGGCCGGTCCGGGGGCCGGGGCCGGTCCGGGAGCCGGGGCCGGTCCGGCGCGCCGGCCGGACCGGCTCGCTCGCCGCCCCTACTTCCCCAGCAGGGCCCGCGCCTCGGCGATCAGCTCGACCTGACGCCGCCAGTCGCCGCCGTCGACCACCAGGTCGAGATGGGTGGCACCGGCCTCGGCGTAGGCGGTGAACCGCTCGGCGGCCTCCTCGGGGGTGCCGCCGATCGGCACCTCCGCCGCCTCGTCGGCCGCGAGTCCGAACTGCTTGACCAGGCTCTCCAGGAACGCGGCCCGGGCGCTGGTGACGGACTCCCCGTCACCGAGGCCGGCGTGCAGCCACACACTGGTGGCGGGCGCGGGCCGGCCGTGCTCGGCGGCGATCTCCCGCAGCCGGGCGGTTCCCCGGGCGACCGTCGCCGGCGAGACCATCGACGGCAGCCACCCGTCGGCCAGCGCCCCGGCCCGCCGGATCGCCCGCTCCGACGCGCCCCCGACGAGCACCGGCGGCACCTCCGCCGGGGGCGACAGGGTCACCGCCGCCTCCCCGGGCCGGTGCGGCAGCGCCGTCTCCCGTCCGCTCAGCAGCCGCGGCAGCAGCGCGAGTCCCTCCTCGAACCGCCGCCCCCGCTCCTCGCCCGAGGCCCCGACCGCCTCCCAGAACGGCGTCCCGGGCGCACCGCCCGTACCCACTCCGAGCACCACCCGCCCCCCGGACAACTGCTGGAGCGTCCCCACCTGCTGCGCCACCCAGGTGATGTCCCGCACGGGCAGCGTCAGCACACTGAACCGCAGCCCCACGCGCTCGGTCACCCCGGCGGCGGCGGCGAGCAGCAGCGGAGCATCGAGCGCCGGCACCCCATTGCCCATGATGAAGTCGCACACGGAGACGGAATCGAGCCCCGCCTCCTCGGCGTGCCGGGCCCCCTCGACCACCCCGGGGAACCCACCGGGGGCCAGGTCGCCGTAGGAGGGCAGGGAGACACCGATCTCTATAGCAGGCACGTCATCCTCCGTGTCAGATGCGGGAGCCCGGCGAACTCCGGCGTCCCGGCGGGGAGTTCAACCTACAGGCAGCGCCCCGGCCGCCTTCCTGAACGCCTCCGACGATGCCGCTCCGCGCGACCCGGGGCGCGCGGGCCGCCCGCACTGTGTCAGGTGGCCGTGCCCGGTCCGTGTCGGCCCCGTGTCCGCCCCGTGTCCGGTCCGTGCCCCGGGGCCGGCCGCGGTGGCGGACAGCTCTCCGTCACCCAACCTCCGCTTGATCGCCATGGCATGCCCCCGTAACCATTCCTATAATCAGCCAAACGCAGATGTGGGAACGGGACACCGGTCGCCTCGCGGGCGGTGGAAGGCAAGAGCAACGGGGATCACAGCATGGTGTTCGTGGACAGGGCCGCGCCCGGCGCGGCCGGGGCGCAGTCCGTACAGCTCAACGGGGTTCCGCCGGAGCCGTCGCCGGCCGCGGGCGGGGGCGGGGGCGCGCCGGATCTGGCGTCGACGCCCGCGGTCAAGCGGGCCGCCGCGTCCACCATCGAGTCGGAGCTGGAGCCGGGCACCCGGAAGGCGGGTGACTGGCCCGACGACGCCAGCGGCAAGGTCGTCAGCGGCCTCAACGGCTGGGCCACCGCCGCCGGGATGAAGACGGTTCAGGAGACCTGGGACCGGCAGGTCAAGACCCTGCTGGGACGGCTGGCCGGGGAGAAGGGGGCGCTGCGCGCGACCGCGGGCACCCTCCAGAGCACCGACGGGGTGCGCGGGAGCCGTATCGGCTCCGTCCCGTCCAACCTCTCCACGTACTAGAACCGCCGCGGCCCCGGACCGTCCCCGGCCGCACGGGGGCGCCCGGCCGCTCCCAGGGGGATCACCATGCTGACGTACCACGATGTCATGACGGCCGATTTCGGCGGCCTCTCCGCCGCCGCGGAGAAGTGGCAGGAGACGGCGAGAGAGTTCGCCAAGGTGGAGAAGCGCTACCGGGACAGCGTCGAGAAGATCACCATGGAGCGGGCCTGGCTGGGCGAGAGCGCCAACGCGGCCCGCGCCAACTTCGCCGCCACCCGCTACGAGTACGAGGCGGCCCAGACCCAGGCGAAGGCCACGGCGACCCTGCTGCGCAACGCGCACACCGAGCTGACCGAGTTGCGGAAGCAGCTGGAGTCCAGCCGGGCCGACGCCGTCAAGGCCGGGATGAAGGTGTCCGAGCAGGGCCATGTCTCCTACGACTACGACCGGCTCAGCGCCCAGGAGCGCGGTACGGCGATGAACCACCCCGGTCACGCCAAGGAGATCCAGACCGCCGTCCAGAGCTGGCAGGACCATCTGAAGGAGCGGGTCAAGGCCGTCGACGAGGCGGACAAGGACCTCAAGAAGGATCTGGAGGCGGTGGTCAAGGACACGGGCGGCGACAGGAGGGACGCCACCGCGGGCGGCTTCAACGGCGACGCGGCCAAGGTGGCCGCCGCCGACGACCAGGCGAGGAAGGTCCGGACCGAACTCGCCTCCGCCATCGAGATGAAGGACAACGAGACCCTCGACGACTATCTGAAGCGGCTCCAGCGCGAGGGCATCACCCGGCTCACCGGCAGCGAACAGCTCGGCAGGGTCATCACCGCGTACCTCGCGGGGACGGCGAAGGCGGGAATGGTCGCCCAGGCCCTCTACACCTCCGGGATGTGGAGCTTCAAGCTCGCCAAGTACCTCCGCCGCCCGGACCCGATGAACGCGCCCGGCACCATGGTCGGCAAGTTCGTCAACACCCGGCTGGCGGCGGCCCAGCCGGGAAGTCTGCTGAGCAAGGTGCCGCCGGGCGCGGCGCGGTTCCTGTACGGCTCCGATCTCGCCGCCGAGTTCGGCGCGCACATGCGGCGCGGCGACTACTTCATCCCCAAGGCGCACCAGGCGAATCTGGCCACGGTCGCCAAGAACGGCGGACTGGGCCAGGCGGCCAGGGCCGCCGGCTGGGTGCGCGGCGCGGGGGTCGTCGGAGGCGCCGCCGCGACGGTCTACGGCGTGGCGAATCTGGCCACGTACAACACCGACATGATCAAGGCCAACCCCGACAAGTTCGCCACCGATCTGACGAGCACGGCGTTCAGCGCTTCGATGACGGCCCTGACGGTGGCGCCCAACCCGGTCACCGCCGGTCTGGCCATCGGTACCGGTGTGGCCTATCTCGGTGCCACGGCCTGGGAGAACCGCGAGGCCATCGGCGACGCGGTGGGCGACGCGGCGGAGTGGACCGGGAAGACGGCTGAGAAGATCGGGGACGGGGTGTCGAAGGGCCTCGACAAGGTCGGCGACGGCATCGCGAGCGGAGCGAAGAAGATCTTCAACAACCCCTTCGACTGATCCGCCCCGCCCCGGGGTCCCGGGTCCCGCCCCGGGGTCCCGGGTCCTGGCCCGGGTCCTGGCCACCCGGGGCCGGCCATCCGCACCGCGTCCTCGCGTCCGAGCAGGGAGTACAGATGCAGACCGTCACCACACCCTTCCGGCTGAACTGCTTCCGGAACGACCCCTTCGAGCAGCGGGCCGGCTTCGAGGGCTGGCGCGGGACCTCCCCGGAGCTGGGGGAGATCTCGGTCACCTACCCGTTCATGAGCGGCGAGGACGAGATGCGCTCGATCGTCAGGGGCGAGCGGATTCCGACCGTCCTCTACGACACCAAGGGCATGCATGTGTCGGCGGGGCTGCGCATGCCCACGCTGAACCGCGGAGTCCTGCGGGTGGGGGAGCGGGAGGTCGCCATGAGCCGCAACCGGCTGGGCGTCACCGACCAGGGCCGTGCGCTCCATCTCACCCACGGGGAGGACGAGTACCGGCTCTGGGCCGTCAGCGATCTGCGCTACGCCCTGGCCCGGAAGGCGTCCGGGGAGCGTCCCGCGGTCACCGTCCGGGTCGAGCAGTCCGGCAAGGCCGGGGTCCGGGCCATGAAGAGCGGACGGCTCACCCTCGCCTTCACCGTCGAAGGGCCCGCCGAGCCCACCGATATCGCCCTCGCGGCCATGTTCGCGGGAGTCGACCGCGCCAATCTCACCCCCGGGGGCTCCGTCCGGGCGCTCTTCGCCCGGGGCCGTGACCAGGCCGTGGAACTCGGCACCGGCCTCTGACCGCCCGTCGCAGCACGCAGCACGCAGCACCCACCCGCCCCAGCGAAACGAGCCCCCCGCATGCCCTCCTTCGACCTCTCCCGGTACCGCTTCCGCCTCGGCGACGACGACCTCGCCGCCCTCGCGCTGATCGCGACCGGGGAGCCCGTGCCCGAGCAACTCGCCCCGGCGGTCGCCGGGCTGCGCGAGGCCGGGCTGATCTGGCCGGACGGACAGCTCGCCGAGGCGCTGCTTCCGCTGCTCAACGCGCTGCTCGGCCCCTCGGCCATCGTCGGCGTGGAGACCGCCGGCCGCCAGGGCGGGCTGGCGCACGGCCTGCTCGTCGGCGCCGAGGACGTCTTCTCGCACGAGTCGTGGCCCGGGGAGAGCGAGTCGGAGTACGTCCGGGTCGACCGCGACATGGTCGTCTGGGAACTGGCCCGGATGGTGAACCTCCAGCGCCCCGAGGTCCCGCTCACCGGGCTCGCCACCGTCGACGCCACCCTCGGAGCCCTGGACGCGGCGCTGGCCGCGCAGGGCTGGGCCGCCACCCCCGCCGACGAGCCCGCCGCCGTCCGCGCCGCCCTGGCCTCGGCGGGCGGTGTGCACGACCCGGAGCTGTCCCGGCTCACCGAACTCATCGTCCACCTGCGGTGCAGCTGGCGCATGACCGCCGCCTGGCCCGGCCACGACGGCACCGCCCCCGGGGTCACCGCCCGAGGTTTCGCCGTCTGGGACTGCGGCCCCCTCGGCCACTGGCACCGCGCGCTGCCGGCCGAACCCGTCATGGAGGACGCCACCGGCCCCGCCGTGCCGCTGCGGCTCACCCGGGTCCTGCCCAAGGAGATCTGGCAGATGATCGCCGGCCTCCTCCCCGACACCGCCGGGATCACCGGCCCCCCGGCCCTCTAGACCTCCCGTCCGGACCTCCCGTCCGGACCTCCCGTCCGGACCTCCCGTCCGGACCTCCCGTCCGGACCGGCCCCCCGGACCGGCCCCCCGGACCGCCACTCGTCCGTACCGGCCGGCCCTTCAGACCACGTCGGCTCCCCGGGCCGCCCCGTCCGCCGGGGCCCCCGCCCGGTCGGGGG
>NZ_JBEOYB010000085.1:0-28327 GCF_040296845.1 Streptomyces sp. NPDC001985 | reverse complement strand
TGGGCGAGTCCGGGTACGTCCTCGCCGGGGAGTGCGGCGATGGCGCGGGTGGTGACGAAGACCAGCCGGGACCCGGCGTACCGCTCATCGGCGAGAAAGCGCTGGAGCAGCGTCAGCGCGCGGGCCGTCACCGCCGACGCGTCGGCGACCGCGCCACCGGCGACCCTCACCACCGGATCGCCGTCCCCCGGTGGGGGCAGCTCCCCGGTGTCCGGCACCTCCGTCCACCGCGCCGTGCCGCCGCCGGGGGTGCTGATCCGCCGCCACTCCACCGTGAACAGCGCCGCGTCCGCCGCACCGGAGGCCGCGCCGAGCGGCGGCGCCGAGCTGTCCATGGGGCGCAGGGTCAGCGACTCCACCGTGGCCACGGGCAGTCCGCCGCCGTCCAGCAGGACGATGCGGTACGCGCCGGGGCCCGCCGGTGAGATCCGCGCGCGCAGCTCGGTGGCGCCGCCGGCGTGCACCGTGACACCGCTCCAGGCGAACGGCAGCCCCGGCGGGGCATCCGGGTCGGCGACCCCCGGCAGCAGCGGGTGCAGCACGGCGTCCAGCAGCGCCGGGTGGACGGCGTACCCGCCCGGGGACACGCCCTCGTCACCGGGCAGCCGTACTTCGGCACAGAGGTCGTCGCCGACCCGCCAGAGGGCGCGCAGCCCCTGGAACGCCGGGCCGTAGCCGTAGCCGAGTTCATCCAGACGCCGATAGGCACCGTCGACCGGCTCCGCCACCGCGCCCGCCGGAGGCCACGGCTCCGGTGCCGGGGACGGCGGCGTGGGGACGTCCGGAGCGGGGGCGTCGAGCAGACCGGAGGCGTGCCGGGTCCAGATCCGGGGCGCGTCCTCGCCGCCGTCGGGCGCGGCGTGCACGGTGAAGGGGCGGCTGCCCCGGGCGTCCGGCGCCGCGACCGCGATCTGGACCCGCACGGCCTGTCGCCCGGACAGCACCAGCGGTGTCTCCAGGGTGAGTTCCGCGACCCGCCGGGCACCCGCGCGGTCCCCGGCGGCCACGGCCAGTTCGAGGAAGGCCGTGGCGGGCACGAGGACCGAACCCCGGATCACATGGTCGCCGAGCCAGGGCTGGCCGGCGAGCGAGAGCCGGCTCGTCAGCACCGTCTCGTCGCGGCCGGCGAGTTCGACGGCCGTGGAGATCAGCGGGTGGCGTGACGGATCGAGCCCGAGGCCGCGCGCGTCGCCGCGCGCCCCGGGGAGCAGCCAGTAGCGCTGCCGCTGGAAGGCGTAGGTCGGCAGGTCCACCCGCCCCGCGCCGGGGAACAGGGGCGTCAGGTCCGGCGCGGCGCCCGCCACATGGGCGCGGCCGAGCGCGGCGACGAAGGCACCGGCCTCCGGGTGGCCCCCGCGCTGGAGCGGAATGACGGTCACGGGGTCCGCCGCCCCGGTGAGGGAGCGCTCCGCCATGGCGGTGAGCGCGGCATCGGGGCCCACCTCCAGCAGCACGCGGGCCCCCCGGGCCTCCAGCGTCCGTACGGCGTCGAGGAAGCGGACGGGCTCGCGGATCTGCCGGGCCCAGTAGTCGGGGGAGGCCAGCTCGGCGGGATCGGCCGGCTCGCCGGTGACGGTGGAGATCAGCGGAATCCGGGGCGGCCGGTGGTCGACGTCCCCGGCCACCGACCGGAACGCCTCCAGCACCCCGTCCATGTGCGGTGAGTGGAAGGCATGGCTCACCCGCAGGGCGCGGACGCGGCGCCCGCGCGCGGCGAAGGCCGCCGCGACGGCGGCGGTGCCGTCGGCGTCGCCGGAGATCACCACGGCGTCGGGGCCGTTGACGGCGGCCACCGCGACCGTCCCCCGGCGGTCCTCCAGCGCCGCGCGCGCCTCCGCCTCCGAAGCCTGGACGGCGATCATGGCACCGCCGGAGGGCGCCGACTGCATCAGCCGGCCCCGGGCGGCGACCAGCCGGGCCGCGTCCTGGAGCGACCACACACCCGCGATGTGCGCGGCGGCCAGCTCGCCGATGGAGTGGCCCGCGACGAAGTCGGGCGTGAGGCCGTGGTGTTCCAGGAGCCGGGCGAGCGCCACCTCGACGGCGAAGAGCGCGGGCTGGGCGAAGGCCGTCGTATGGACCGGGTGCATCCGTGCGCCGCCCTCGCCGCCGCCCGTGCCGTCCGCGCGGCCCGGCTCCGGTACCGGCGGGACATCCAGCACGGTGCGCGCCGGACGGCCGCAATGGGGGTCGAGCGCCGCGCACACGGCGTCGAAGGCGTCCGCGAAGACGGGGAAGGCCGCGTACAGCTCCCTGCCCATCCCCGGCCTCTGCGAGCCCTGGCCGGTGAAGAGGAAGGCGGTACGGGTGTGGTCGGCGGCGGTGCCGCGCACGAGGTGGGGGGAGTCCTCCCCCCGTATCAGCGCCTCCAGGCCGAGGAGCAGATCGGCGCTCCCGCCGCCCGTGACCACGGCGCGCCGCTCGAAGGCGGTACGGGTGGTGGCCAGCGAGTGCCCGACATCGGCCGGACTCAGCTCCGGCCGGCGGCGCAGCAGTTCGCGCAGCCGGCCGGCCTGGGCGCGCAGCGCCCCGTCGGTGCGGCCGGAGAGCGCCCACGGCACGGGGACGGGCGCGGGGCTCACCGGGGCGGGCATGGGCGCGGGGCTCACCGGGGCGGGCCCGGGAGGCACCGGGGCGGTGGCGCGTGGGGTCCCCGAGGTGGCGGCGCCGTCCGTGGTCTCCGGGATGCCGCTCTCCGGCGGGGCCTCTTCGAGGACGAGATGGGCATTGGTCCCGCTGATGCCGAAGGAGGAGACGGCGGCCCGGCGCGGGCGGCCCGGCGTCCTCGGCCAGGGCCGCCGCTCCCGCAGCAGCTCCGCCGCGCCGCCGCTCCAGTCGACGTGCGGCGTGGGTTCACCGATGTGCAGGGTGCGCGGGAGCACCCCGGCGCGCAGGGCCTGGACCATCTTGATGACACCGCCGACGCCCGCTGCCGCCTGGGCGTGGCCGATGTTCGACTTCAGGGACCCGATACGGACGGGTTCGCCCCCCGCCCGGTCGCTGCCGTAGGTGGCGAGGACCGCCTCGGCCTCGATGGGGTCGCCGATACGGGTGCCGGTGCCATGGGCCTCGACCGCGTCGATGTCGGCGGGGCGCAGCCGGGCGTCGGCGAGGGCCTGGCGGATGACACGTTCCTGGGAGGGGCCGTTGGGCGCGGTGAGCCCGTTGGAGGCGCCGTCCTGGTTGATGGCGCTGCCCCGGATGACGGCCAGCACACGGTGACCGCCGCGCCGTGCGTCACCGAGCCGCTCCAGCAGGAGGAGACCCGCGCCCTCGGCCCAGGAGGTGCCGTCCGCGTCCGCCGAGAAGGACTTGCTGCGGCCGTCGGGGGCGAGCCCGCCCTGCCTGGCGAACTCCACGAACATGCCGGGCGTCGACATGACGGCGACCCCGCCCGCGAGCGCCATCGCGGACTCGCCCGAGCGCAGGGAGCGCACCGCCAGATGCAGCGCCACCAGCGAGGACGAGCAGGCCGTGTCGACGGTGACGGCGGGGCCGAGCAGACCGAGCGAGAAGGCCGCCCGGCCGGAGGCGACGCTCGGGGCGGTACCGGTGAGCACATGGCCCTCGGCGCCGCCGTCCCCCTCGTGCATCCGGGGGCCGTAGTCGAGCGCGGCGGCTCCGACGAAGACGGAGGTACGGGTGCCGGCGAGGGTGCGCGGGTCGATGCCCGCCCGCTCCACCGCCTCCCAGGCGGTTTCGAGGAGCAGCCGCTGCTGCGGGTCCATGGCGAGGGCCTCGCGCGGCGAGACACCGAAGAAGGCGGCGTCGAAGTCGCCGGCGTCATGGAGGAATCCACCCCGGTCGGGCAGCCCGCTTCCGGGGGCCGGGCCGGGAGTGGCGGATGAGTCCAGGGTCCAGCCCCGGTCGGCGGGGAAGGCCGAGACGGCGTCCACTCCGTCGTCGACCAGCCGCCACAGCTCCTCGGGGGAGGTGACCCCGCCGGGGTAGCGGCAGGCCATGCCGATGATGGCGATGGCGTCACCGTCGTCGGCCGGGCCGGGCGCCCGCTCCGCGCGGCTCCCCGTCTCCACCGGCCCGGCCGCCACCGGTCGTCCGGCGAGGCGGTCCGCGAGGTGGGCGATGAGGGCGGCCGGGGTCGGGTGGTCGTACAGCAGTCCGGTGGGCAGCCGCAGCCCCGTGGCCTCCGCCAGCGCCGACCGCAGCTCCACCGCCGTCAGGGAGTCGAACCCCAGCTCACCGAAGGTGCGGTGGTGCTCGACGCGCCGGTGGTCCCGGTGACCGAGCGCCTCCGCGACCCGGGTCGTCACCAGATCGCCCACCTCCCGCGCACGCGGTGATGCGCGGTGCGCGGGGCGGGTGGTGCCGTCCTGGGGTGACGGGTGGGGCGCGGGGCGGGTGGTGTCGTCCTGGGGTGATGTGCGGTGCGCGGGATCGGTGGTGTCGTTCTCCGGCGGTCCGTCGGGTAGGGCGCCGGGAGGGGGCTGCTCCTCCGGTGGCCGCTCGGGTACGGGCCCGGGGGCGGCGGCCTCCGGAGGCGCGGCCGGCCCGGGGGCGGGAGCGCCGCCCCCGGAGGTGTCGAACCAGTGCCGTTCGCGCTGGAAGGCGTAGGTGGGCAGGGGAGTGCGGCGGCCCCCCGCGCCCTGCTGCACGGCGGCCCAGTCCACCGCCCCGCCGCGCACGAACACCGTCGCGAGGGCGGCCAGCAGCGAGGGCGCCTCGGGCCGGCCCGCCCGCAGGGCCGCGACCGGCACGACCCGCCGCGCCCCGGGGTCGCGTACCGCGTCGGCCACCATCGGCGAGCACACCCCGTCGGGGCCCAGTTCGAGACAGGTGGTGACGCCCTCCTCCTCCAGCGCCCGGACCGCGTCCAGGAACCGCACCGGGCGGCGCACCTGGTCGGTCCAGTACGCGGGGGACGACATCGCGCCGTCGCGCACCGGGCGGCCGGTGACGGTGGAGACGAGGTCCACGGTCCCCGGCCGGAACCGCAGCGACTCCACGACGGCCCGGAAGCCGTCGAGCACCGGCTCCATGAGCGGTGAGTGGAAGGCGTGGGAGACCGCGAGCCGCTTGGTCCGCCGCCCGGCGGCGGCCAGCCGGGCCGCGACGGCGGCGACGGCCGCGCTCTCCCCGGACAGCACCACCGCCGCCGGACCGTTGACCGCGGCGACGGCCACCCGGTCCTCGTACCCCGTGAGCAGCGGCAGCACCTCCTCCTCGGCCGCCGTGACCGCCAGCATGGTGCCGCCCGCGGGGAGCGCCCCCATCAGCCGGCCCCGGGCCGCGACGAGCGCGGCGGCGTCCGCGAGGGAGAGCACCCCGGCGACATGGGCGGCGGCGATCTCGCCGACGGAGTGCCCGGCGAGCAGAGCGGGCCGTACGCCCCAGGACTCCACCAGGCGGTACAGCGCGACCTCGACGGCGAACAGGGCGGGCTGGGTGAACGCCGTGTCGTCGAGCCCCTCGCCGGAGTCGACGACGGACCCGAGCGAGCGCCCCAGCAGCGGGTCGAGATGCGAGAGAACCCGGTCGAACTCCTCCGCGTACACCGGATACGCCGTGTACAGCCCCCGTCCCATGGCCGCTCGCTGGCTGCCCTGGCCGGTGAAGACGACCGCGAGGCGACCGGGCAGGGCGACGCCGGTGAACACCTCCGGCACGGACCGCCCCTCGGCCACCGCGTCGACACCGCGCAGCAGCCGGTCCCGGACGGCCGCGCGGTGCTCCCCCGGGGGAACCCCGCCGCCCGTGGCCCCTCCGTCTCCACTGCCTCCGTCTCCACTGCCTCCGTCCCCGTCCCCGTCCCCGGCGTCGGCGAGGACGACCGCGCGGTGGTCGAAGGTCTCCCGGGTGGTGGCGAGCGACCAGCCGATGTCCACCGGGTCCGGCCCGCAGCCGCCCGTGCGCACGGCGTCCGCCAGCCGCCGGGCCTGGGCGCGCAGCGCGTCACCGCCGCGCCCGGACACCACCCAGGGCAGGACGGCGGGGAGCACGGTGTCCTCGGCGCGGGGGGCGGGCGGCGGGCCGGCGCCCAGCACCACATGGCAGTTGGTGCCGCCCATGCCGAAGGAGCTGACCCCGGCCACCAGCGGCCGGTCCGGGTGCGGCCATCCCGTCCGGGAGCGCTGCACGGCCAGACCGAGTTCCCCGAACGGGATCGCCGGATGGTCGTCGCGGTGGTCGTGGTTCGGCGGCAGCTCCCGGTGGTGGAGACCGAGGAGCGTCTTGAGCAGGCCGACGATGCCCGCCGCGCCCTCCAGATGACCGACGTTGGTCTTGGCCGACCCGATCAGCAGCCGGTCCCCGTCCGGCCGCCCCCGGCCGAGGGCCGCGCCGAGCGCCGCCGCCTCGACCGGGTCGCCGACCGGAGTGCCCGTGCCGTGCGCCTCGACGTACTGCGCCTGGCGCGGATCGATCCCGGCGCGGGTGTACGCCAGCCGGAGGACGCTCTCCTGGGCGGCGCGGCTCGGCACGGTCAGCCCCGGGGTCGCTCCGTCGCTGTTCACCGCGCTGCCGTGGACGACGCCGTAGATTCGGTCCCCGGCGGCCAGCGCCCGCTCCAGCGGTCTGAGGAGCACGGCGCCGCCGCCCTCGCCGGGCACGAAACCGTTCGCCCGGGCGTCGAAGGCATGGCACGCGCCGTCGGGGGAGAGCCCCCCGAAGCGCTCCTCGGTCACGGAGTGCTCGGGCAGGAAGCCCAGATTCACCCCGGCGACGATCGCCGTGTCCGTCTCGCCCGACCGCAGGCTCTCGCAGGCGAGATGCACCGCGACGAGGGAGGACGACTGCGCGGTGTCGACGGTGAGGCTCGGTCCGCGCAGATCGAGATGGTACGAGACCCGGCCCGCGACCACCCCTCGGCTGAGACCGGTCATGGTGTGCCGGGTGATCGCCGCACCGCCGTGCTGGTAGAGCCGGTGGGCGTAGTCGTCGCGCGAGGTGCCGACGAAGACCCCCGTACCGGTGCCGCGCAGTGCGGAGGGCACGGTCCCGGCGTCCTCCAGGACCTCCTGGACGAGTTCGAGTACGAGCCGCTGCTGCGGGTCCATGGCGGCGGCCTCGCGCGGTGACACACCGAAGAAGCCGGGGTCGAACGCCTCGGTGGCGGCGAGGAACCCGCCGCGCCGGCCGTCCGGCCCGTCCGAGACACCGCTCTCCCCCGCGCTCAGCAGCTTCCAGAAGGCCCGGGGGTCACCGGCTCCGGGCAGGCGGCAGGACACTCCGACAACGGCGATCTTCTTCATGATGGAGCGATTCCCCTCATGGCCGCCAGCGGCGTCCGGTAGACGTTCGGGAATGCGGCCCCAGTTTTACTCCGGCCGGTCCAGCTCCCGGTAAGGAGCCGGTAACCGCCCCCGCGCGAACGGCCGTTGATCCGTCCATTGCCCGGCCGTGAGCCGAATCCGAAGCGCCGTCGGCTATCTTCGGGCCATTGCCCGCGAGCCATCGCCCCGGGCCGTTTCCCGCGTGGCCGTCGCCGCGGCGACGTGCCCGGACACCCGAAGTCCCTACCGATGAGAGTGGGAGCGCCCTCGACATGCCCGGTACACCCCCCTTCCCGTCCGCCGGCAGCCCGGAAGAACACGCAAGGCTCTTTCTGACCGCCTTCAACGCGGGCGATCTCGACGCACTCGACCATGTGTACACGGCGGACGCGATCGCCGTGTGGGAGCCGGGCAACCCGCTTTCCGGCCCGGCCCGCAAGGAGGCCCTGCGGGAATTCCTCGCACTCGGACCCCGGATGACCGCCGCGCTGCGGGAGTCGTTCACCGCCGGCGACACGGCGCTGCTGATCGTGGACTGGTCCATCGAGATCGCCGGCCCCGACGGGCCGGAGCACATGAACGGCACCGGCGTGGACGTGCTGCGCCGGGGCGCGGACGGCTCGTGGCGGTTCGCCGTGGACAACCCCTTCGGCGGAGCGCCGCCGCTCCCCTGAGCCCGGACCGCTCGCTCACGGCGGGGGCACCGGCCGCTCATCGCGAGGGGAGCGGGCGGGGATCTTACCGGGCCGTGACCGGCAGCTGTGGGGCCGCCCGGATTCCCCGGTTATGGTCGGCCCATGGCCTCAGACCGGACCACGTCCATTCCCCAATCCGGGACGGAAACCGAACTCGCCGATCCGATGATGCTCCAGTGGCTCTCCTCCCTCGGATTCGGTGTCGAGTATGTGCGCGGCGCGGGAAACACGCTCATCCTCCGTACCGGATCGGGTGAGGAGATTCCCGTCATCGATTTCGCGGGCGGCTATGGGTCGCTCATCCTCGGCCACAACCATCCCGAAGTGGTCGCCGCCGCGCGGGATTTTCTGGATTCGGGCAGCCCGGTGCTGGCCCAGGGTTCCCGCCAGCCCGCCGCGAGCAAGGTCGCGCGGCTTCTGAACTCCATTGTCCAGCGTGAATTCGGGGAGAGCGAGCCCTATTTCTCGGTCTTCTCCAACAGCGGCGCGGAGTCGGTCGAAGTCGCCCTCAAGCACGCCGAGTTCGACCGGGTGCTCGAACTGCGCGCTCTGGAGGAGGAGATCGGTGCCCATCTGGACGCCGCGCGCGCGGCGGTCCTGGACGGCGGCGCGAAGGTCACGGCCCCGGCGTTCGACGCCCTGGACATCGGTGCGGAGGACCGCGAGGCGGGTCCCGCCGGCTTCGACCGGCTGGCCGGGGCCGTGCGCGCCGAGAACGCCCGGCGCACCGCCCGCCCGCCGGTCTTCCTCACCCTGGAGGGCTCCTTCCACGGCAAGCTGGTCGGCAGCGTCCAGCTGACGCACAACGCCGCGTACCGGCTGCCGTTCGCGGCGATGGCGCCACCGGCCCGCTTCATCGCCTCCGACCGGCCCGAGGCCCTCGGCGAGGTCCTCGCGCGGGAGCGGCGCACCGTCCTCGATGTGGTGGTCGAAGGGGGCGGGATCGCCGTCGTCGAACGGCCCTTCCCGGTCTTCGGCGCGTTCGTCTGCGAGGTGATCCAGGGCGAGGGCGGCATCCGGGAGATGAGCCCGGAGACCGCGCGGGAGATTCAGCGCGCCTGCGCGGACGCCGGGTGCCCGATCGTGGTCGACGAGATCCAGAGCGGCATGGGGCGCACGGGCGCCTTCTTCGCGGCCTCGCGCATCGGGCTGCGGGCGGACTACTACACCCTGGCGAAGAGCCTCGGCGGGGGCATCGCCAAGACGGCGGTGACCCTGATCCGGGGGAAGCGGTACCGCCCGGAGTTCGAGCTGGTGCACACCTCGACCTTCGCGAAGGACACCTTCTCCTCCACCCTCGCGCTGCGGGTGCTCGAACTGCTGGAGGCCGACGGCGGCCGCGCGTACCGGCTGGCGCGGGAGCGGGGCGAGCGGCTGAGGGCGGTCTTCACCGCGCTGCGGGAGGAGTTCCCCGGGGTGGTGAAGGAGGTCCGGGGCACCGGGCTGATGCTCGGTCTGGAGTTCCACGACCAGTCGGGGGCGACGGCGCACCGGATTCGGGCGGCGGCCCTCGCCGGTGTCTTCGGCTATGCCGTCTCCGGCTATCTCCTCACGGCGCACCGCATCCGGACCTTCCCCACCGCGAGCGCCGTCAACACCCTCCGCTTCGAGCCGTCGCTGCTGCTGACCGACGCCGAGATCGACCGGCTCGACCAGGCGCTGCGGGCCCTGTGCCGCGTTCTGGGGGACCAGGACGGACAGGCCTTCGCCGGTGACTGACGCCCGCCCCGGGCGCTCGCCCGAGGGAAGCGGCGCCCGGGGCGGGGTGGCGGCCCCGGTACGGGGGGCCGGTCCGCCGCTATCTGCTGCCGGAGGGGGCCAGCGGCCCGGGCGCCGTTCTGCCGCCGCCCGGGGCGCTCCGGAGGAAACGCCGGGGGGTGCCCATGCTGAGGAGGGCGCGGACATGGCGGCGGCGCTCCTCCGGCCCGTCGCCGCCGGCGCCCAGTTGGTCCTGGAACCAGCGGGCGGGTCCCCGCTGTCCGCCCGGCGCCGGCAGCAGCAGGAAGTCGGCCAGCTCGTCCACCGCCGCGTCCGAGAGCGCCTCCAGGGTGATCGTCGCGGTGTGCCGCTTCCCGCCGCCCCAGCCGGGCCGGCGGCGCAGCAGCTGCGGTCGGGCCGACACGACCACGACGAGCGGCACCCACCCCAGACCGGCCAGCCCGTCGACGAAGTCCAGCAGATCGTCATGGGCCCGGTGGAGATCGTCGATGACGAGGACGAGAGGGTGCCCCAGCTCCGCCCGCTCCAGGAATCTCCGCCATTCGGCGATCTCCACCGCCGTGTCCTTCGGCGGGATGGGTCCGGCTCCGGGATCGACGAACGGAACCAGGCACTCCTTGAGCCAGCCCATGTGGGCCTCGGTCTCCCCCTCGCCGAGGCGCCGGAAGGCGCTGAGGAGTTTGTCCATGGCGAGCTGGGGGGAGTCGCCGGGCAGAATGCCGAAGAGGGCGTTGACCATCGCGCACTCCAGGGTGTGCACGGCGCTCGGATCGCTGTCGGGCGGCGCGGGAGCGCGCGGGTCGGGACCGGCGGCCCGCTCCGGCACCCGGAAGTGGGCCAGACAGTAGCGCTGGGACATCTCCCGCCCGAACTCCGCGAGGAACCGAGACTTTCCCGTCCCGGCCTCGCCGAGCACGGTGACCAGATGCGAGGCGGAGCGGTGCCGGGCGTGCTCCACCAGATGCCGTACGAGCCCCAGCTCGAACTCCCGCTCGACGGTGGGCAGAAAGTCCTGCCCGACGATGTCCCGGTGGCTTCCCCGGACGATCCACTCGCCGCTGGGGTCGTGACGGCGGTAGCTGATCCGCGGCCCGGTGGCCCGCCGTGTCTCGTCACAGACCCGGATCTCCCCGTCGTCCGCGCTGAACATCAGCGCGTGCGCCCGGCCGAGCAGCAGGCCGGAGAAGGTCAGCGGGGCTCCGTTGGCGAGCCGGCTGCACACCTGCACCTCCCCGGTGGCCACCGAGGCGCGGACGGTCACCTCCGGGGGCAGCGGCGCGGCACCGGAGTGGAGTTCCTCGGCGACGGCCAGCCCGGCGAGGACCGCCCGCTCGGCCGTGTCCCGCTGCTCGCCCGTCTTCCCGAACAGCAGCACGGTGACGGAGCCGAGCGTGGCACTGACCGCGCCGCCGAAGCGCTCGGCGCTCTCCCTGACGCGCGCGGTGATGTCCTTCAGCAGCTCCTCCGCGCCCGGTGCCCCGGCGCGGGCCGCCTCCGGGGCGAACCGCGACTGCACCACCAGCGTGCTCACGTACTCGCGTCCGCCGGACTCCGACCGGGGCTCGGGGATGCCGTGGACGGCCCACTGGCCGCTGTCGAGCGGCGCCGTGCCCGCTCGCGGGACTCCCTCATCGCCCGTCGGCACGGACGGCCGGGGCACGGTGGCCTCCGCGAGTCCGGTGCTGGTTCCGGTGCTGGTGCTGGTTCCTGTGCTGGTGCCCGTGCGGGGCTGCTCCGCCTCCGTGGACACCGCCCCCGCTCGCTCCACCACGACGCGCTCCACCCCCGTGCCCTCCTTCCGGCCGGGGGGCGTGCCCAGCAGGGTCAGCGCGGGGTCGTGCGCGAGGATCGCCTGCTGGAGTGTCCGGAGGTCCCGGCCGGGTTCGAGCCCGAGGCCCTCCACCAGCGCGGTGCGCACCCTGCTGTAGACATGGAGCGCGTCCGCCTGGCGCCCGCCGCGGTAGAGGGCCAGCATCAGCTGCCCGGCCGAGCGCTCGCGCAGGGCCATGCCCTCGACCATGGCCTCCAGGTCGCCGAGGACGGCCAGATGGCGCCCGCAGGCCAGCTCCGCCTCGAAGCAGTCCTCCATCGCGTCCCACTGGGCGTTCTGCGCGGTGGACAGCTCGGGCCAGCCGATACCGGCCTCGACGAGATCGGCCAGCAGGGGTCCGCGCCACAGCGCGAGGGCCTCGCGCAACGTCCGCGCGGCCTGCTCGGGTTCGCCCGCCGCGAGCTTCGCCCGGCCCGCCTCCACCCGGCTCTGGAAGCGGAAGAAGTCGACATCGCCGGGGTCGACCCGGAGCCTGTACCCGGGAGCCTGGGTGACCAGGGCGGTGCCCTGGTCCGGGCCCCGGGCATCCGGGCCCCGGTCCGGCGCCGCTCGGGGGACCGGCCCGGTGAGCACCCGCCGCAGACCCCAGACCGCGTTCTGCAGCACCTTCCGGGCGGAGACCGGGGCCTCGCCCACCGGCCATAAGGCGTGGAGCAGATGGCTGGTGGCCACGGCCCGGTTGGCCTGGAGGAGCAGATAGCCGAGGGTGGCCTTCTGTTTCGTGCCGCCGAGTGGCAGCGATTGACCGCCGCTGAAAACTTCCATGGGCCCCAGGATCTGAAATTGCACGGTCACTCCCTAGAGCACTGAGAATGTGTACATCACTCGATATGAATGGCCGGACCCAGGGGATTCCGGATGCTGGATGCGGGGGCGGAAGAAGGGGATGGGGGCGCCGTGGGGTATGGGTATGTCAGTTCGAAATCAACATTCCCGAACAGGCTCTCCCGTCGCCACACATACCGAACACTCATTCGGCCATTCCGAAGGCGCGGCCGACTTCAGGATAAGTATAAATTTTGAGGAAATCAATTGCTCTGGGACAACAAGCCATTTCTTGACACTGCCGTGTCTCCCCGTCGCGGTCGTCCCTGCCCAGACGCACCATGGGCACCAGAGGACACCAGGGCTCCCACCGCCCGACTCCCGTACCGCGGCAGCCTGGAAGAAGGCGGCGTTACCGCAGCGTGGACGCCGGGTGAGCGGCCGGCACCGGGATTTCCCGGCCTCCTCGGAAAACCCCGGAAAGTATTTCCGAATCCGTCCGGAATCCGTCCGGAATCCGTCCCGGCGGCTGTCCGTCATCCGCCGGGACATCCGTGGGAAGTTCCGGGGACGCGGGTCCGGGGTTTCGCGGCTCACGGCTGCCGAAAGGATTCGCTCCTGCGGCGTCCCGGGTTACCACCCCATGACTGCGCTCTGAATATACGGCGGTGTTTCCCGGGTAGGGTCGCCCCGGAAACCGCCGAATCTCATGTTCAGTGTCCGGTGTCCGTCACCACTGTCGCGAATGCTCCGCGGAAGAGGCGCGCCCATGGAACACATAGCCGATGCCGTGCCGGCGACCCCGGTCCCCGCCGGCCCCGTCCCCCTCCCTCCGATGCCCGGCACCACGGAAATCCTCCGCGCCGTGCTCGCCCTGTCCCCCTCCACCGCCGAGGCCCCGCCGATGGCACCTCCCCGGGCCGGTGAGCGGATCTCATGACACCGCGCCAGGCCATCGGGCCCCCGGAGCCGGGCATGGACACCATCCCCGGCGCTCTGCGGGCGCGCAGCGAGCGGCAGCCCGACCGGACCGCCTATGTCTTCCTCCGCGACGGCGAGGAGCCCGGGGAGCGGCTCACCTACCGGCAGCTCGACGACGCGGCGCGCGCCCGGGCCGCCGCCTTCGAGCGGACCGGTCTGGCCGGCCGCACCGCGGTTCTGCTCCACCCCTCCGGGCCGGAGTTCATCCGCACCCTCCTCGGCTGCATGTACGCGGAGGTGGCCGGCGCCCCCGTCCAGGTTCCCCGCAGCCGGCAGGCCGTCGAGACCGTGCGCCGCATCGCCGATGACGCCGGGACGACCACCGTGCTCACCACCGCCGAGGTGGCGAAGGACCTCAGGGAGCGGTTCGACGGGCTGCCCGCGCTCGCCGGACTGACCCTGGTCGACACCGAGTCACTGGCCCTCTCGGCGCCGCCCGGCGAGCGCCCCCCGAGGAGCGCCCGCGAACCGCGCCCCGACTCCATCGCCCTGCTCCAGTACACCTCCGGCTCCACCGGCGACCCCAAGGGCGTCATGGTCACCCACGCCAACTTCCACGGCAATGTGGTGGAGACCGAGGAGCTCTGGCCCTGCGGCCGGGACGGCACCTTCGTCTCCTGGCTGCCCCTCTTCCACGACATGGGGATGCTCTTCGGCGTGCTGCTCCCCCTCTGGACGGGCGCGCCGTCCTATCTCATGGCCCCCGACGCGTTCATCCGCAGGCCCGCCCGCTGGCTGGAGGCCATCTCCCGGTTCCGGGGCACTCACGCGGCGGCCCCCAGCTTCGCGTACGAACTCTGTGTGCGCGCCGCCCGGGAAGGGCGCACCTCCCAGGTGCGCGACCTCTCCGCCTGGCGGGTCGCCGGCAACGGCGCCGAGCCCATCCGCTGGCGCACCCTCCGCTCCTTCGCCGAGACCTTCGCCTCCCACGGCTTCGACCCGCGCGCCATGGCCCCCGGGTACGGGCTCGCCGAGAACACCCTCAAGGCCACCGGCACGCCCCAGCACCGCGAGCCCACCGTGCTCTTCCTCTCCGCGAGCGCCCTGGGCGGGAACCGGGTCCTGCCGGTGTCCGGGGCCGAAAAGGGTGCGACGCCTGTGGTCAGCAGCGGTGTACCCGTCCTCGGCACCGAGGTGCGCATCGTCGACCCGGTCACCCGGGAGCCCGCCCCGGCGGACACCGTCGGCGAGATCTGGATCAGCGGGCCGTGCGTCGCCGCCGGCTACCTGGGCAGACCCGAGCTGAGCGAGGCCACGTTCCGCGCCCGGCTGCGCGGGAGCACCGCACCGCACCCCTCGTCCACGGACGCGCCGGGCACCCATCTGCGCACCGGGGACCTCGGCTTCCTCCGGGACGGCGAGCTGTATGTCACCGGCCGCCTCAAGGACGTCATCATCCGGCGGGGGCGCAACCACTACCCGCAGGACATCGAACTCTCCGCGGAGACCGCCGTGGCCGGGCTCCGCCCCAACTGCGCCGCCGCCTTCTCCGTCGACGACGGCACCGGGGAGCGGCTCGTGGTGGTCGTCGAGGCGGACGGCAGGGTGCTGAGAGAACCGGGGGAGCGGCTGCTCCGCGAACGGGTCCACGACGCGATCCGCGCGGACCACCGGCTGGTGCCGGACGACATCCTGATCGTCCGGCGCGGCACCCTGGCGCGCACCTCCAGCGGCAAGGTGCGGCGCCGGGAGTGTGTCCGGCGGTACGCCGACGGCGCGCTGCGCTCCGCCGCCGTGCCCCCGTCCGGCCCGGCCGCCGATTCCGTACGGGTGTCACGGTGACGCCGCCGGACCCCGATCCGCCGCCGGAGCCCCGGGACTCCGGGGAGAGCGGCGGCGGTACGACACGGGAGCGCATCGCCGAACTCGCCCGGCGCAGGAGCCTGCTCGCCGGTCCGTACGACCCGCGCGCCGTCGAGCGGCAGCACGCCAAGGGCAAGCTGACCGCGCGCGAACGGGTCGACGCCCTGCTCGACCCGGGTTCCTTCGTCGAACTGGACGCGCTCGCCCGGCACCGCGGCCACCATCTCGGCGGGGAGCGGGAACGGCCCTTCGGCGACGGTGTGATCACCGGCCACGGCACCATCGACGGCCGCCGGGTCTGTCTCTTCGCCCAGGACTTCACCGTCTTCGGCGGCGCCCTGGGGGAGGTCTTCGGCGAGAAGATCGTGAAGGTGATGGACTTCGCCATCCGCACCGGCACCCCGGTCATCGGCATCAACGACTCCGGCGGCGCGCGCATCCAGGAAGGCGTGGTCTCCCTCGCCCTCTACTCCGCACTGGGCAAGCGGCATGTGGACGCGTCGGGAGTGGTGCCGCAGATCTCCCTGATGACCGGCCCCTGCGCGGGCGGCGCCGTCTACGCCCCCGCGCTCACGGACTTCGTCGTCATGGTCGACGGCATCTCCCACATGTTCGTCACCGGGCCCGAGGTGCTGCGCACCGTCACCGGTCAGGTCGTCGACCGGGAGACCCTGGGCGGGGCCCGCAGCCACAACACCGTCTCCGGTGACGCCCACTGGCTGGCCGCCGACGAGAAGGAGGCCTTCGCCTATGTGCGGCAGCTCCTGGGCTATCTGCCCTCCAACAACATGGAGGACCCGCCCGTCCGTCCCGCCCCCGGCGTGCCGGAGGAGTTCGGCGCGGCGGATCTCGCCCTGGACCGGCTGATCCCCGATGACCGCGGCCATCCCTACGACATGCTCGACGTGGTGCACACCGTCCTGGACGACGGCGAACTGCTGGAGGTGCAGCCCCTGTTCGCCCGCAATATGATCTGCGGGTTCGGCCGGGTCGAGGGCCGGAGCGTGGGGGTCGTCGCCAACCAGCCGGCCTTCATGGCGGGGGCGCTCGACATCGACGCCAGTGAGAAGGCGGCGCGCTTCATCAGAACCTGCGACGCCTTCCACGTGCCCGTGCTGACCTTCGTCGACGTACCGGGATTCATCCCCTCGCTCGACCAGGAGCGGGCCGGGATCATCCGCCGGGGCGCCAAACTCTTCTACGCCTACGCGGAGGCGACCGTTCCCATGATCACCGTCGTCACCAGAAAGGCCTACGGCGGCGGGTACGGCGTGATGGGCTCCAAGCACCAAGGGGTCGATGTGAACCTCGCCTGGCCGACGGCCGAGATCGCGGTGATGGGCGGTGAGAGCGCCGTGGGCGTACTGCACCGGCGGGCGCTGGAGCAGGCGGCCGATCCGGCGGCCGAACGGGAGCGGCTGCGCGCCGCGTACGACCGGGCGCTCTGCAATCCGTACATGGCGGCGGAGCGCGGCTACGTCGACATGGTCATCATGCCCCACGAGACCCGGCGGCAGACGGCGGTGGCCCTGCGGGCGCTGAGCGACAAACGCGTCACCCGCCCCCCGCGCAAGCACGGGAACATTCCGCTGTGAGCCGGGACCGCGAGCCGCGCGTCCGGATTCTGCGCGGCGCGCCGACCGATGAGGAACTCGCCGCCGTGCTGGTGGCGCTGCGGGCGCTCAGCGCCGCGAGCGCCCTGCGCGCCCGGTGGAGCGAGGCCGCCCCCGGCTCGGCGGACCCGCGGCGCGGGGGCGGGCGCGCCCACTGGATTCGCCACCAGCCCGGCCGTCGCGGCCCGGGCGCCTGGCGCTGGAGCGGCTGGCACTGACGCGCCCGCCGGGGGGCCCGGGTGGCCCGGGGGACATGGGGGCCGCCCTCCCCTCCCGCCCCCGGGTGGGCTGGGCCGTCCCGGCCCCTGTCCCGGGGTGGACTGTCACGGTGGCGGGTGCTGTCGCCGTGCGGGTCGCACCACCCCGGCCCCTGTCCGGGGCCGGGTTGTCACGGTGCCGGCTGCGGCCGCCGGATGGGCTGCCGCTGTGCTCGCCCCTGCCGCCGCGCGGGTCGCACACCCCGGCTCCCGTCCCGGGCCGGTCGTCACGGTGCCGACTGCTGCCCCCCGGCCGTGCTGTCGCCGTCCCGGTCCCTGTCCCGGGTGGGTCGCACGGCCCGGGGCCGGGTCGTCACGGTCCCGGCTGCCGCCGCTCCCGGCCGGGCTGTCGGCGCCGAGCCGGGTGCCACCGCCGGGTGCCACCCCCGGGCGCTGCCCCCGGCCGGGACCACCCCCCGGCCCCTCACCCTCTCGGGCGTTCCGCCACCATCAGGACGTACCCCACCTCCGGCAGCTCCCCGGCCCGGGTGAAGGAGTCCGCCGACGCCAGGAACTCGATGTCCGCGCTCTCCTCGGCCGTGGCCCCCGCCCGGCCCAGGAACTCGGGGATCTCACGGTAGGAACGGCGCACCCGCTCCCCGATGTCGAGGAACTCGACCACGTCGAGACCGGCCCGCCGCACCGAACCCCAGTGCTCGTCGGGACTCGCGAGCGAGGGTGCCTGGAACACCTCGCACATGCCGTCGACCAGTTCCCCGGCCGCCCCGGTCACGGGCCGGCGCAGCATGAAGTCCGAGATCACGACCCGGCCACCCGGGCGCAGGGTCCGGCCGATCTCGATGAGCGCCTCCGCGCGGTCGGACATATGGGTGAGCGACTCGATCGCCCAGGCGGTGTCGAAGGACTCGTCGTCGAACGGCAGGGCCATGGCGTCCGCGAACCGGAAGGCGACCCGGTCGCCGAGGCCCGAGCGCTCCGCCCTGGCCCGGGCGAGCCCGATCTCCCGGTGGCTGATGGAGACCCCGGTGACCCGCGCCCCGGACGCGGCGGCCAGCCGCAGAGCGGGCCTCCCGGTGCCACAGCCCACATCCAGCAGCCGCCGCCCCGGCCCGGCGGCCACCCGCTCCGCGACCAGATCGGTCAGCCGGTCCGTCGCCTCCAGGAACGAACTGCCGTCGGAGTCGTTCTCCCAGTAGCCGAAGTGGATGTTCCCGTCGGCGGCCCCGTCCACCAGATCGGTGTTCCGGTCGTACAGTCCGCCGACACCCGCCGCGGGCGGGACGGCCTCCTGGCCCGTGTGCTCGTCGGTGTTCGCGTTCATGGGGGCTCCCTGCTGGGTGGACGGCCGGACGAGGCAAAGACCTATCAGAGGAGGAATAACCGCCCTCTCTCCCGCTCCGAATGACCGGTAACCGCACGGGAATTACCCGGCAATCCCGGTCCGTTCCCCTGTCCCGACCCCTGCCCCGGCCACCGCATTCCACCCCATCGGCCGAATACCGCGCTCTTGTCGGAAGAGCGGAGCGAGGAGCAGCATGAGGTGACCTCGCGCCCCGCCGTCCCCGGTCCGGCGCGCCCATTTCCCGGATACCGGAACCGCCCCGAAGAGCCGCCCTGTGGACTGGAGCGCATCATGGCCGAAGGAAGAAAACCACCCGTGACCGTCCTGGGTCTGGGCCTCATGGGAACGGCCCTCGCCGGGGCGTTCCTCGGCGCCGGGCACCCCACGACCGTCTGGAACCGCAGCCCAGCGAAGGCCGCGCCACTGGTCGCCCTGGGCGCGGTCCACCAGCCGGAGGCGGCGCGGGCCGTCGCCGCGAGCCCCCTGGTCGTCGCCTGCCTCACCACCTACGAGGCCACGCGCGAAACCCTGGAGCCCGCCGCCGGAGAGCTGGCCGGACGCACCCTGGTCACCCTCAACAGCGGGACCCCGCCCGCCGCCCGCGCGATGGCCGCCTGGGCGGCCGGACACGGCGCCCGCTTCCTCGACGGATCGGTCATGAGCGTGCCCGACGCGGTGGGCCGGCCCGACACCCTTCTCCACTACAGCGGTGACCGCGCCGTCTTCGACGAGCACGCGGGCGCGCTCGCCGCGCTCGGCGGCGACACCGTCCACCTCGGCGCGGAGGTGGACCTCGCGTCCCTGTACGACTCGGCGCTGGCCGGGGCGCTGCTGCCGACGCTGCTCGGCTTCTTCCAGGGAGCCGTCCTCATCACGGCACGCGGACTGCCGGCCGGCTCACTGGTCCCGTACAGCGTGAAGTGGCTGGAGAAGATCGGCACGATCCTGCCGGCCCTGGCCGCGGAGATCGACTCGGGGGACTACGCGGAACCCGCCTCCTCCGTGGGCATCTTCCACGACGGGATCGAGGCGATGGCCGAGGACCCGGCGATGGGCGAGGAGGCGGACATCGACTTCTCCTGGCTCGCCCCGATCGCCGCGCTGCTGCGGCGCGCGGTCGCCGAGGGCCACCGCGAGCACAGCATCTCCGTCCTGACGGAACTGCTCAGAACACCCCCTCCGTCCGCACCGGAACGGGCACCGAGCCCGGCGGGCCCCTGACCACACCGGCCGCCGGCGCGGGCTCCGGCGCGACGGCCGGGGCCACGGGGGCGGCGAGAAGCACGGCGGGAGCAGGGGCGGCCGTCGTGGCGCTCGCCGGGAATCCTGTCATTCCCATCAGGAACCCGTCTGTGCTGAAGGATTACTCCTCGACCACCCCAGGACGCTCTCCGGACAATGCCGTTTTCCTTTCTCCCTGAGGGGTCTGCCGCCTCCTTTCCCGAAATGGTTGTACGGTGCGGCGTAACAACGCGGTGAGGGCTCCGGCTCCGGTGAACCGCCGGCCGGACCCGCCGGGAGAAGGACGGTCGCCATGCCCTCGCTCAACGCCGGTCCGCCGCCGGATGTCCTGGTGATCGGCGCGGGGCTCGCGGGTCTCGCCTGTGCCCGCGATCTCCGCTCCGCCGGGATCGACGCACGGATCGTGGAGGCGTCGGACGGCGTCGGGGGCCGGATGCGCTCCGACCGGTACGAGGGGTTCGTCGTCGACCGGGGCTTCCAGGTCTTCAACACCTCCTACCCCCAGGTGCGCCGCCGCCTGGCCCTGCGCGAACTGAGGCTGCGCCCCTTCACCCCCGGTGTGCTGGTCCACACCGACCACGGCCGGCTCCGCTTCGGCGACCCGACCCGGGGACCCCGGCGGCTCTCCGCGCTGCCCGCGCGCGAGGTCACCGTCCGGGACCTGCTGGCCCTGGGGGTGCTGTCGGCGCGTGACGCGCTCGCTCCCGCGCGGGTGCTGAAGAGGGCCGGGGAGCGCACCACCTGGACCGCGCTCGCCGCGGCCGGCTTCTCCGACGGCTTCGTCGAGACCTTCTTCCGCCCCTTCCTCTCGGGGGTCTTCCTGGAGGACGAACTGGAGACCTCCAGCCGGGTCTTCCACCTCGTGTGGCGGAGCATGCTGCGCGGCACGCTCTGTCTGCCCACCGCCGGGATCGGTGCCGTGCCCGCGCTGCTCGCCGACGCGCTGCCCCCGGGCGCGCTCCACACGGAGACCCCGGTCGAACAGCTCACCGACGGAGGCGCGCTGCTCGGCTCCGGCACCGAGATCGGGGCGCGCGCCGTGGTGGTCGCGACGGGCCCGGCGGGGGTGGCCGCGCTGCTGCCCGGCGTGGAGGTGCCGCCGTACCGTGTCGTCACCACCTACTACCACGCGGCCGGCGCCTCACCGCTGGGCGAACCGACCCTGCTCACCGACGGCCGCCGCCGCTTCCTCAACACCTGCGTCCTCAGCGATGTGGTGCCCGGGTACGCCCCGGCGGGCCGGAGTCTGATCGCGACCTCGGTCCTCGGCACGGACACACCGGGGCGCGAGAGCCGGGTGCGCGAGGCGCTGGCGGAGGCGTACGCCACCGGTACGGAGGGCTGGGAGCCGCTGACCGTGCGCACGGTGCTGGACGCCCTGCCCGCCATGGCGCCGCCGCAGCCGCTGAGCCGGACCACCCGGGTGGGCCCGGGGCGCTATGTCTGCGGCGACCACCGGGCCACCGGCTCGGTCCAGGGCGCGCTGGCGTCCGGAGCGCGCGCGGCCCGCGAGGTCCTGCGCGATCTGGGCCGCTGAATCCGCCGGCCCGGGGCCCCTGGGCCCGGCCGGCGGATGCGGTCCTCCGCATTCCGGTCGAATTTCAGCCGCGCCGGGCGCATCCATGCGGCCGATCCGGCCAGAAGGAGGGATACCGGGCGGGCCGTCCCGGTCATGGACCCGTCCTGACGCGGCCGTGGGGGAGTGCGTGCCCCGCCCCGCCGGGACCGTGCCGGTGACCGCCCCGCCCCGCCCCACCCCGCGACAACGTCCAACCGCAGAACCGCAGAACCGCAGAACCGCAGAACCGCAGAACCGCGCAACCGGGAAACTCTGGAGAACGATGTCCCTCACCCCCCGCCGGGCCCGCTGGCTGGTCCCCGTCCTCCTGCTCCTCGTCTGGCTCGGCATCGGTGGCGCGCTCGGCCCCTACGCCGGAAAGCTCGGCGAGGTCGCCACCAACGACCAGGCCGCCTTTCTGCCGACGAGCGCGGAGTCCACCGAGGTCATCGAGGCCCAGCGGGCGTTCCAGCAGAACGAGACCGCCCCGGTGATCGTCGTCTGGACCGCCGACGGCGGCGGCCCCCTGCCCGAGGGCGCGCGCGGCGCGGCCGAAGCGGCCCGGGGCCCCCTGGCCGCGATACCCGGAGTGGTGGGGAAGGTCTCACCCGTGCTGCCGTCGGCGGACGGCCGCGCCCTTCAGGCGGTGGTCCAGCTCGGCCCGGACCTCGGCGACGAACTGCGGCCCGCGCTCGACCGGATTCGGCAGACCGCCGGGAGCGTCCCCGGCACCACCGCCGACCTCGCCGGACCCGCCGCGAGCCGGGCGGACCTCTCCGACGCCTTCGCCGGGATCGACGGCCTGCTGCTCGGGGTCGCCCTCGCCGCCGTGCTGGTGATTCTGCTGCTCGTCCACCGCAGCGTGCTGCTGCCGCTCGTCATCATCGTCGGGGCGGTCCTCGCGCTCGCGCTGGCCTGCGCCGTCGTCTACGCGCTCGCCGACCGGGGTGTGGTGCGGGTCGACGGCCAGGTCCAGGGCATCCTGTCGATCCTGGTCATCGGCGCCGCCACCGACTACGCGCTGCTGCTGACGGCCCGCTACCGGGAGGAGCTGCCGGTGCGGGCGGACCGGTTCGCCGCCGTACGGGCCGCGCTGCGGCACTCCACGGGGGCCATCGTCGCCAGCGCGGCCACCGTCGCGCTCGGACTGCTGGCGCTGCTCCTCAGCGATCTCACCAACAACCGGGCGCTGGGTCCGGTCGGCGCCATCGGTATCGTCTGCGCCGTCCTGAGCACCCTCACCTTCCTCCCCGCCGTTCTGCTGCTGCTGGGCCCGGCCGCCCACTGGCCCGCGAAGCCCCCTTCGGCCAGGAACGTGACCCCCGACGCCGACGGCGGGCTGTGGCACCGGGTGGCCGGGCTGATCGACCGGGCACCCCGCCGGGTCTGGGCCGCCACTCTCGCCGGGCTGCTGGTCTGCGCGGCCTTCGCGCCCGCGCTCACCTCCCGGGGCGTGCCACTGGACGAGATCTTCGTCCAGGACGCGCCCTCCGTCTCCGCCCAGCGGGTGCTGGCCCAGCACTATCCCGGCGGCTCGGGAAGCCCCGCCGTGGTCATCGCCGACGCCGACCGGGCCGGGCGGGTGACGGCCGCGGCTCGGGGAACCGACGGTGTGGCCGGCGCGGCGCCCGTCACCGACCGGGGCGGCCCCGGCCGCGGCGCGCCGCGTGTCGTCGACGGGCGGGTGCGGATCGATGTGACGCTGAAGGACGCGCCCGACAGCGACGCCGCCAAGGAGACCGTGGCCCGGCTCCGTACCGCCCTGCACGCCGTGCCCGGAGCGGACGCCCTGGTCGGCGGCTACACGGCGCAGCAGTACGACACCCGGGTCACGGCGGAACGGGACCGCACCCTGATCGTCCCGGTGGTGCTCGCCATCATCCTGGTCATCCTGATCGGCCTGCTCCGCTCGCTGGTGATGCCGCTGCTGCTGGTCGCCACCGTGGCGCTGAACTTCCTCGCCACCCTCGGGGTCTCCGCCCTGGTCTTCGAGGATCTGCTCGGCTTCAGCGGCACCGATCCCTCGGTCCCGCTGTACGGCTTCGTGTTCCTCGTGGCCCTCGGGGTGGACTACAACATCTTCCTGATGTCCCGGGTCCGTGAGGAGTCGCTGCGCCACGGAGTGCGCGAGGGGGTGCTCAGAGGGCTGGTCGCCACCGGCGGGGTGATCACCTCGGCGGGTGTGGTGCTGGCCGCGACCTTCGCCGCGCTCGGCGTCATCCCGCTCGCCTTCCTCGTCCAGATCGCGTTCATCGTCGCCTTCGGGGTCCTGCTCGACACCGTGGTGGTGCGGTCGCTGCTGGTCCCCGCGCTGGTGCGGGACATAGGACGCCTCGCCTGGTGGCCCGGCACACTCAGCCGGCGCCCCGAGCCCCCGGCCGCTCCGGGGCCCCCGCCCGCCCCCGGTTCGGCTCCACCCCGCTGAAGCGGACAGAACCTGTCCTCTTCCTCTGTCACGCTGGGGAGTGCCCGAGAGCGCGTACGACGACCGGAAGGACCCGATCACCGTGACGGCCCCCACCCCAGAGCCGCCGCCGCGTCCACGGGCGGGCCGTGGCACCACCGTGCTCGGCACCCGGCAGCTCAACCGCTCCGCGCTCGCCCGGCAACTGCTGCTCGACCGCTCCGGCATCCCGGCCGTCGACGCCGTGGCCCACCTCGGCGGCATGCAGGCCCAGGAGCCCCAGGAGCCGTTCACCGGGCTCTGGTCGCGGCTGCGCGGCTTCACGCCGGACGCGCTCTCGGATCTGCTGACGGACCGCGAGGTGGTGCGGATGCATCTGATGCGCCGCACCATCCACCTGGTCACCGCCGAGGACGCGCTGGCCTGGCGGGCCCGCCACGACACCATGCTGCGCCAGCGGGTGCTCGGGGTCTACCGGAACGAACTGGACGGGATCGACCTCGGCGAACTCGCGGCGGCCGGCCGGGCGGTCATGGCCGACGGCGAGCCGCGCTCGATGGGCGATCTCGCGCGGGCGCTCACCGACCGCTGGCCGGAGGCGGGGACACGGGCGCTGGGGGAGATGCTGATGGCCGCGCTGCTCCCGGTGGCGCAACTGCCGCCACGCGGCCTCTGGCGCGCCCGGGGCGGAGTGCGCAACGCCCTGCTCTCGTCCTGGCTGGGCCGCGAGATCGCCCCCCTGGACCCCGACCCCGCCGACCCGGTGGGCCAGGCGCTGGTACGGCGGTATCTGGCCGCGTTCGGCCCCGCCGCCACCGCCGATCTGCGCGCCTGGTCCGGACTTGCCGGGCTGCCGGCCGCGGTCCGCGCGATCCGCGGGGAACTGGTCGCCTTCCGGGACGAGAACGGCCGGGAGCTGCTCGACCTCCCCGACGCCCCGCGCCCCGACCCCGACACCCCCGCACCGGTACGGTTCCTGCCCGCGTTCGACAACGCGGTCCTCGGCTACCAGGAGCGCGGCCGGATCATCGACGACGCCCACCGGGGGCTGTCGGTCACCGGCGCCCGTCTCGTCCTGGTCGACGGCCGGACCTCCGCCACCTGGGATGTCGCGGAGGGCACCGTCACCGTCACCCCGCTGCGCCGTCTCTCCCGGGCCGAGCGGGCCGGCGTCGCGGAGGAGGGCGGGGCGCTGGCGCTGTTCCTCTCCGACCACGCGAGCGACCGGGTGCGGATCGACGGGACCCTCCCCTGAGGCCACCGGGGCGGATCAGCCCAGCGGCCCGCCGGCGATGGAGTCCCGGCACGCCGGGCACCGGGCCGAACAGCGGGTGCGCTCCTGGTCGGCGGCCAGCGCGGGAACCACCGACGCCAGGGTCTCGCGCACCGGATGGGCGGCCCAGCGGGCGGCGCCCACGGTCGTCGTACGGGCACGGGGGGCGAGCAGGGGTTCCAGCCGGGGGAACCCCTCCGAGCAGGAACCCACCTCCACCTGGACGGTACGGCCGTCCTCGGCCCTGGCCCAGCGCCGGAACAGCCGCCGCCCGGACTGCTGCTCGGCGAGATGGAGCACGGTCATCCGGTTCAGCCCCACACCGATGAGCAGGCTCCACCCGTTCCCTTCGGCCAGCGCCCGCAGCGGCGCGTACACATCCTCCGCGCTCTGGTCGCGGACGAGCGCCGGCGCGTCCGGGCCGAGGGCGGCGAACGAGTTCAGCGGGTGCCCGCCGCGCCGGACACCGGGGCGGGCGAGCAGCGCGGCCGGGAAGGCGCCGAGCCGGGGGTTGACCAGTCCGCAGCCGGGTGAGTAGACATCGGGCGCGGCCAGGGGCTCGCGCGGCCACGGCCGGGCGTAGTCCAGGCCGTTGCGCGCCGGGCGCATCGACGGCTCCGCCGGGGGCGCCACCCCGAAGTGCGGCTCGGTGAAGGCCGGTACGAGCACGGTGCAGCCACGCCCGACGAGGGCGTCGGCCACGGCGTCCGCGCCGCCGTCGAGCGGCTCTCCGAACGACCGCAGGGCCGCGTGGACCAGGACCGGCAGCCCGCCGAGCCCCAACTCGTCCACGGCCCGCCCGAGCTGTTCCGCGCTGATCGCCACCCGTCCTCCTCCATCGGCTCCGGGCGGTACCGCCGCCCCGGACCGACGGTACGCCCCGGACCGCCCGCCGGGGCAACCCCCCTCCGGCCCGGGGGAGGCCCCGAGGGCCCGGCCCGCCCGGCTCACCGGCCCCGCCCGCCCGGCCGGTGGGCGCGGCCGTCACCCCGCGGCACCGAGGCTCCCGAAGGGCGGGCCGCGCGGCGGAGTCCGGGACTTTCCCGATGGGGCGGACGGCCACCACGGGGGCCTGCTACCAAGGAGACCCGTACCCGCACCGACCGAAAGGCCCCCCATGTCCGACGAGTTGCTCATCCGGAAGATCGGCCACGGCTTCGACCACCTCGACCGGGACGGCGACGGCCGGCTGACCGAACACGACCACGTGCTGATGGGACGGTCGGTCGCCGCCTCCCTGGGGCACGCCGAGGGGTCGGAGGCCGAACTGCGGGTCGTCGCGGCCTATCTGACGATCTGGCGCGAACTGCACCTGCCGCATCTGCCCCCGGGAGCCGAGTCGGTGAGCCGCGCCGAGTTCATCGCGTCCACCCGGAGGCTGGCCGACGACCCGGCGGCGGCCCGGGCGACACTCGGCGCCCTCGCCGAGGCGTTTCTCGCGGTCGCCGACACCGACGGCGACGGAGCGGTGGACGGAGAGGAGTTCTTCGCCTTCCAGCACGGACACTTCCCCGGACTGGCGCGCCAGGACGCGGCCGAGGCGTTCCGCCGTCTCGACCGGGACGGCGACGGCCGGCTGTCCCAGGAGGAGTTCACCGGAGCCATCGTCGAGTTCTGGGCGAGCCGTGACCCGGAGGCCCCGGGCACCTGGTGGACCGGAACCACCGACTTCGCCCCGGGCCCGGAAGCCGCTTGACCCTCCCCCTGTGTGAACCTCTGGACTGGTCGCTCGTCCCGGCCACCTCGACGGAGGGCTCCACATGATCCCGTACCACGGCTCCGGCCCCTACTGCTACACCCACTCGCTCAGGATGGCCGCGGGGGCGGACGAGCTTCCCCCGCCGGCCGTGATCGAGACACTGACCGGCTCGCCCTTCGGGTTCCAGCTCATCGGCGGCACCCTGCCGCTGTTCGACCCCTACAGCTGGGACCCGGGGTACGGCCTCGACCAGGCCATCGACCTCCTGGGCCTGAGCTGCGCGCACACCTCCGGAGGCACACCGGCGCAGGCGTACGCCCGGCTGCGGGACGCCTGTTCCCGGGGCCCGGTGCTGGCCGGACCGGTGGATCTGGGGCTGCTGCTCTACCGGCCGGGCACCCCCGAGCCGGGTTTCGGGGACCACTACGTGGCGGTGCTCGCCGCCGACGACGGAGCCGTACTGCTGCACGACCCGGAGGGCCATCCGTACGCGACACTCTCCGCGCCGGCCTTCCTCGACGCCTGGCGGGCGGAGACGGTCACCTACAGCGACACACCGTATGTGATGCGGTCGGACTTCGTACGGGAGCGGAAGGCGACCCCGGCCGAGGCCCTGCGGCGGTCGCTGCCGGGGGCGGTCGCCTGGCTGTCCGGCCGTACCGACCTCCCCGTACCGCCCGGGACGCTCGGTGGCGCCGAGGGGATCGAGGCCTTCGCCGGTCTGGTGGAGCGGGGGCTGGAGCAGGGCACCCGGGACGTGCAGAGCGGCTTCGCGATCCGGGTGGGCGCGCGCCGGCTCGCCGACGCGTCCGTCTGCCTCTCCCTCCTGGAACTCCCCGGCGCCGCGGCGGCCGCGGCGGAGCTAGCCGTCCGGGTCGGCTCGCTCCAGGAGCCGCTGACCACCGGTGACGACCGTGTTCTGACGGGCCGTCTGCGCGGGCTCGCCCCGGGGTACGAGCGGCTGCGGGAGGCACTCGTGGACGCGACCGGACCCTCCGCCTCCGGCGGGGACGACGACACCTGGACCGACGGCCCGGCGGAGCACCGCGCCGCTCCGAGCCGTGCCCGGGGCCGCACCCCGATGTGATGGCCCGTGATGGCCTCCGGGGCGGGCAGAATGTCGCGGGTCACGCTCTCCGCCGAGGCGCGCGGGGGCCATCGGCCCCGCCCCCACCGGGCGGGACCCCACGGGCCGGCGGCGGGAGCACCGGGCGGTGGCGTCGGCCGGCGACGGCACGCCACCCGTGAGCGAGGACGGTCGGTCATGAGCGGACGCGGGCGGACACTGCCCTACGAGAGCACGGAGGCCGCCTCGGCCTTCGGGCTCGGGCTGCACCATGTGCAACTCACCCTGCCACCGGGCGGGGAGGAGGACTGCCGTCGCTTCTCCGTGGACGTCCTCGGCATGACCGAGATCCGGAAACCCCCGGCGCTGGCCGCGCGCGGTGGTCTGTGGGTGCGCGCGGACGCCCTGGAGCTCCATCTCGGTGTCGAGGAGGGCTTCCGCCCGTCCCGCAAGGGGCACCCGGGCATCCTCGTCGCCGACCTCGACGCCCTGGCCGAGCGGCTGACCGCCGCGGGCACGGCGGTGACATGGGACGACGGCTTCCCCGGCCACCGGCGCTTCTTCGTCGACGACAGCCATGGGAACCGGCTCGAATTCCTCTGCCGCCAGAGCCCCGAGGAGCACGGGCGCGAGGACGACCGGCCGGGGCACGCGCCCTGAATCCCGGCCCCGCCGGCCCGGCGGCGTACCCGCTCCCGGCCCGGCGGCGGCCCCGGAGCGGGTCGGGTGCCGGACCGGGCCGCGCGGACCACGGACGCACGGCCCGCCCGCCGGGGCCCGGCCGCCCGTGCGGACCGCCCGCCCGGACCCCGGTCACCACGCGCTCGCCCCGGCTCCCCGGCGGGCCGGACACCCGGCCGGGCCCCGGCGGCTCCGGGCCTGCCGGCCC
>NZ_JBEOYB010000084.1:0-29159 GCF_040296845.1 Streptomyces sp. NPDC001985 | reverse complement strand
GACTGGTCCCGGCTGGGGGGGGGCAACGGTCGGGGGCCGGCCCCCGAACCCCCGCTCCTCAATCGCCGGAGGGGCTTGGGTTGCTCAGGTCGCCAGCGGGGGGCTGGATTCCGTGCCTCGGACCGCCCGGAAAGGCCGGGGGGCTGCTCAAACGCCGGAGGGGCTGGATTTCGTGCCTCGGCTCTCCCGCGAGGGCTGGGATGACCCGCCTCGGCCCGCCGGAGAGGCTGAGGGGTGCGACTCAAGCGCCAGAGGGGCTGGGATGACCCGCCTCGGCCCACCCGGAAAGGCCGGGTGGGTGCGCCTCAAGCGCCGGAGGGGCTGGGGTGGCCTCCTCAGACGCGGGAAAGCTGGAGTGGGGCGGCAAACGCCGGACGAACCGGTGGCCCGGCTCACACGCCGGAGGAACCGGGGGTGCGGCCCGGGCTCCGGAGGGGCTCGGAGGGTGGGGGCTACTGGTCCGAGGAGAAGCGGAGGGACCTCGGCGGGAGGGTGGTGTCGCACCAGACGCGCGCGCCGGCGCGAAGCTCATTGTCGGCACCGACCGTCGCCCCGTCACCGACCACCGTGTCGGTGAGCACACTGCGTGCCCCGACACAGGCACCCGCGCCGATGAGCGATGCCGTGATCACCGCGTTCTCCTCCACCACCGCCCCCGCCTGGACCACGCTCCCGTGGACCCGGGCCCCCGCGCCGATCCTCGCCCCTTCACCCACCACCGTCCCCCCGCTCAGCTTCGCGTCCGCCGCCACCGTCGCCGACTCCAGCACCAGCCGCTCCCCGCAGCGCCCGGGAACCGCCGGGGACGGGGCGTGGCCGAGGACCAGGTCCGCCGAGCCGCGGACGAAGGCCTGGGGCGTGCCGAGGTCCAGCCAGTAGGTGGAGTCCACCATTCCCTGGAGGTGGGCGCCGGAGGAGAGCAGGTCCGGGAAGGTCTCCCGTTCCACCGACACCGGCCGGCCCGCCGGGATCGTGTCGATCACCGAGCGGCGGAAGACATACGCCCCGGCGTTGATCTGGTCGGTGACGATCTCCTCGGGGGTCTGCGGCTTCTCCAGGAAGGCCGTCACCCGCCCGTTCGCGTCCGTCGGCACCAGACCGAACGCCCGGGGGTCCGCCACCCGCGTCAGATGCAGCGAGACATCGGCGCCGGAGTCCCGGTGCGTGGCCACCAGCGCGCCGATGTCCAGGCCGGTGAGAATGTCCCCGTTGAAGATCAGTACCGGTTCGTCGGGGCCGGACCGCAGCCGTCCGGCCACATTGCGGATCGCCCCGCCGGTGCCGAGGGGCTCCTCCTCGGTGACGTACTCCAGGCTCAGTCCGAGCGCGGACCCGTCGCCGAAGTACGGCTCGAAGACCTCCGCCAGATAGGAGGTCGCGAGCACGATGTGCTCCACCCCCGCCGCCCGGGCCCGCGCCAGTTGGTGGGTGAGGAACGGGACGCCCGCCGCGGGCACCATCGGCTTGGGGGTGTGGACGGTGAGCGGGCGCAGCCGGGTGCCCTTGCCGCCGACCAGGAGGATCGCTTCAGTCACCGTGTCGTCTCTGCTTCCTGTCCGGGCGGGGGGTGCTCATTCGTTCGAGATCGGACAGTTTATGCAGTGGACGCGGGTCCGCCCGGTCAGACGCGTCCCTGATACCCCGCGGAAGCCTTTCTCGCGGTGCCGAGTCTGCCGTACAGACGCGCCCCGGGGCACTCGGTGTAGAACCCGTCCCGGTGTCCGGAGATCACGTTGAACCGGACCTTGCGGCCCTTGGCGTACTTGCCGCTGCCCCCCGATGTGAGGGTGACCTTGCCCTGGGGATTGCCCTTGAACAGCCCGAGTTTCCAGGCCGTCAGCCGGGCCACCCCGGTGACCGCAGCCGCCGGCGGGTTGCTGCGGCCGTAGGAGCCGAGGACGGCGATGCCCATGCTGTTGGTGTTGAAGCCCAGGGTGTGGGCGCCTCGTACCGCCTTGGTCACGCCGCCGGCGCGTCCTTCGTAGACGTTCCCGCACTTGTCGACGGCGAAGTTGTAGCCGATGTCCCGCCAGCCGCTGCTCACGACGTGGTAGCGGTAGATACCGCGGAGGACGGAGGGCGCCTGCTTGCAGGTGTACCCGTTGCCGGTGGCGCTGTGGTGGACGAAGGCCGCCTTGACGGTCTTGCTGTAGACGAAGCCCCGCTCCCGCAGCGACTCACTGGCCTTCCAGCCCTTGCGGGTCACGATCTTCGGGCGGGGGCCGATGTAGGGCTTGGCGGCGGCCTGCTCGGGGAGCGCGTCGGGGGCGGGCATCCCCGGCCGCCCGGCCGCCTGCCGGTTCGCCGGCGCCCGTACGGCTCCGGAGCCGTCCCCGGGGTCGACCAGTTCCAGCCGCAGCCCCCGGGGCAGCGGCCGGGGTGCGCCGCGCTCGGGCCGTACCCGGACCTCCACGCCGTCCGACCTCCCCACCCACAGCGGCGCGGTGGAGCCCCGCGCCGAGCGGCTCTCCGGTGTGTCCGGGTCGGCGCCGTGCTCGTGGTTGTGGGTCTCCACGGACTGCCAGCCGGACCACAGACGGGTGGCGGTGGCCCGGGTGCGGATCTCGACGGTGCCGTGCAGTTCGGCCCCGGGGTCGTCCCAGACGACCCCGGCCATCGAGAACGGGGCGACCCGCCGCTCGAAGCGACCGTGCTCCGATGGCGGCGCGACGGTCCGGCCGGTGGGCTGCGGCGCGAGCGGCAGGGACCGGGTGGAGCCGGGGACCCCGGGGGTCTCGGCGGCGGGCGGGGGTGGTGTCTTGGAGTCGCCGGAGGGCGGTGCGAGCGGGAGTGCGAGCGCGGTCGAGACCGCGACGCCGATCGAGGTAGCCAGGAATCCACGCATGAGGGAGATCCTGGCCTCTGGGGCCCCGGTTCGCCCGCCCACACACCGGTGGCGCGTCGGGCCGACCGGAGGACCCCGTCACCGGTTCGGCGGCCCCCGCGCGCGGCGCGGCGCGTACCCTGTCGCTGATGAACGCCATCGACCGTACCCCCGCCGACCTGCTGCGATCCGCGCTCGCCGCGGACCCCGCGCGTCCCTTGGTCACCTTCTACGACGACGCCACCGGCGAGCGCGTCGAATTGTCCGTGGCCACCCTCGCCAATTGGGTGGCCAAGACCGCGAATCTGCTCCAGGGCGAGCTGGCGGCCGAGCCCGGCGACCGGCTCGCGCTGCTGCTGCCCGCGCACTGGCAGAGCGCGGTGTGGCTGCTCGCCGCCGCCTCCGCCGGAGTGACCGTGGATGTGGGCGGGGACCCGGCGGACGCCGATCTCGTCGTCAGCGGGCCGGACACCCTGGACCGGGCGCGGGCCTGCCGGGGCGAGCGGGTGGCGCTGGCGCTGCGTCCCCTGGGCGGACGGTTCCCCGCGCCCCCGGAGGGTTTCTCGGACTACGCGGTGGAAGTGCCCTCGCAGGGCGACCGCTTCGCGCCGTACGCACCCGTCGACCCCGGCGCTCCGGCGCTGTCGGTCGGCGGGATCGGGCTGAGCGGCGCCGAGCTGGTGGAGCGGGCGCGCGCCGACGCCGCCGGTCTCGGTCTCGCGCCCGGCTCCCGGCTGCTGAGCGGGCACGGTTACGACACCTGGGAGGGGCTCTCCGCCGGGCTGTTCGCGCCGCTCGCCGCCGGGGCGTCGGTGGTGCTGTGCCGGCACCTCGGCCAACTGCCGGACGAGGAGCTGCGCAAGCGGATCGAGAGCGAGCGCGTCACCGCTACCGCGCGCCCCTGAACATGCCGCGCGCGCCGGGTATGGCGGAGCGGTGAACTCCGTCTGTGAAACCCTCGTGCGAGCCAACAGCCGTGTCAGGGTGAACGGCTGGAGGACCACCCGGGTGGCCGATGCGGGGCCCGGCCAGGTGCCCGTCCTCCAACTCCCGGTGGAAGATCGGGCAAACGCACGTGTCAACGCACAACCAAGCGCGAGGTTCAGCCGTCTAGCCCTGCGATCGGCGGTCCAGCGCGCCGCCGACGCCATGAAGGATGGACGCAGACGTGACCGACAGTGCTGGTACTCCGACCGGGCCGGACGGCCCGGACGAGGGCGACGGCGCGACCGACGCGGAGGCCGGGACGGAAACCGGGACGGAAACCGGGACGGAAACCGGAGGAGGAGCCGGTGCCGGGGCAGGGGCTGAGGCCGGGGACAGCGCCGGTGCCGAGGCCAAGGCCGGTTCCGGAACCGGAACCGGAACCGGGGCGGGTGGGGACGGCGCGTCTCCCCCGGGTCCGGACATCCCCGTGGAGCCCGGAGCGAGCGGGCCCGGAGCGAGCGGGCCCGGAGCGAGCGGGCCCGGGACCAGCGGACCCGAGGCCGATGGACCCGAGAGCAAAGAACCCGAGGCGAACGGGGCCGAGAGCAAAGAACCCGAGGCGAACGGGGCCGAGAGCAGCGGGCCCGAGGCGAACGGGGCCGAGAGCAGCGGGCCCGAGACGAGCGGGGCCGAGACGAGCGGGGCCGAGGCGGCCGGCGGGTCCGCGGCCGGCGGGCCGGATGCGCCCGCCCCCGCGCCCTCCGGCGCCCGCCCCGCACGGCGCCGGCGTCTGCTGATCCGGCTGGCCGCCGGCGGCGTCTCCCTCACCCTGCTCGCGGGCTCGGCCGCCGCCTGGTGGTTCTACCGCAAGCTCGACTCCAACATCACCACCGACACCACCGCCGCCGCGGAGCTCCAGGTCCACGAGAAGGAACGGCCGGCGCCCCTGGTGATGGACGCCCAGAACATCCTGGTGCTCGGCTCGGACACCCGCTCCGGCAAGGGCAACAGCGAGTACGGCCGGGACGACGGCGGCAAGCGCTCGGACACCACGATCCTGCTGCACATCGCCGCCGACCGGCAGAGCGCGACCGCGATGTCCATCCCGCGCGATCTGATGGCCGAGATCCCCGGCTGCCGCACCGCCGACGGTTCCCGGACCGGCGCCCGGTTCGCCCAGTTCAACAGCGCGTACGAGACCGGGGGCGCGGCCTGCACCATCCGTACCGTCGAGAAGATGACCGGCATCCGCGTCGACCATCACATGATCGTGGACTTCCGCGGCTTCAAGAAGATGGTCGACGCGATCGACGGGGTCGAGGTCTGCGTCCCGGAGGCCATCGACGACCCGCAGGCGCGGCTGCGGCTCGCCGCCGGGGAGCAGACGCTCCACGGCGAGGAGGCGCTCGGCTATGTGCGGGCCCGCAAGTCCCTGGGCGACGGCAGCGACACCGAGCGGATGGAGCGCCAGCAGCAGTTCCTGGGCTCGCTGGTCAAGAAGGTCCAGAGCAATGGCGTACTGCTCAATCCGGCGCGGCTCTACCCGCTGCTGGACGCGGCGACCAAGTCGCTCACCACGGACCCGGGACTCGACTCGCTGAAGGACCTCTACGACCTGACCCGCTCGGTCCGGAGCATCCCGACCGAGAAGGTGCAGTTCCTGACCGCGCCCCGGCAGCCGTACACCGCCAATACGAACCGGGACGAATTGATACAGCCCGACGCGGAGCAGCTCTTCAAGCGGCTGCGCGAGGACGCGCCCATCACCGTGGTCCCGGAGGGCGGCCGGGAGAGCGAGGAGACGAAGCGGAAGCAGGACGCCACCAGCCCGTCGAGCCCCAGCCCCTCGCCCACTTTCACGGGCACCAATGCGGCGACGGGCAGCTGCGGGGTAAAGCACTGACCAACCCGGGCCCATTCTCCATGCGGATTGGGCGTATTGCCCGGTTGTAAGCGACGTGGAATTTGTCACGGACGTCGCTCCCCTGTGAACTGGGCGGATAGTGTGAAGCGATCCGGTTTCTCCGGCTCCGCGCGATCACACTGCCGGAACGAGAAACCGAGCGCTCTTCGGGGGGAGAGGCGCTTCGCGTGGCAGCGACGGAGGATTCGGATAACCGTGGATGCGCAGAGCCGTGGGCGTGGGGACGATATGGACCCCGCCGACCAGTGGGTACTGAACCCGCAGACAGGCCAATACGAACTGCGACTGGACCACTCCGGAGCGCAACCCTCCCCACCCGCGCCGGAGCCGGTGGAGGACAGCGAGCCCCCCTCCCCCGACCGGGACACGCCCGCCGCCGCGCCGGTGCCCCGGCAGCGCTCGCGCAGGTCGGGGAAGAACGCGCCCGAGACCGCGCGTCCGCCGGCGGCGGGCCGCCGCAAGCGGAAACCGCCCGCGTCCCGCAAGAAGAAGATCCTCATATGGACCGGCGGAGTGGTCGGCTTCGTGGTCGTCGTCGGTTCGGTGGGCGCGTATCTCGGATACAACCGCCTGAACTCGAATCTCAACACGATAGCCGTGCCGGGCGCGGGGTCCGGCGGCTTCAAGAAGGACAAGGCCGTCAACATCCTTGTCATCGGCACGGACAAGCGGACCGGCAAGGGCAATGGGTCCTACGGCGACCTCAACAGCGCCGGTCACGCCGACACCAGCATTCTGTTCCATGTCTCCGAGGACCGGACCAACGCGACCGCGCTGTCGATACCGCGCGATCTGCTCACCGATATCCCCTCCTGCACGACCGGGACGGGCGGTGACGCCAAGACCGTTCCCGGTTCGCCGCGGACGCGGTTCAACGAGAGCCTGGGCCAGTCGGGGCGCGACCCCGGCTGCACGATGCGGACGGTCAAGGAGCTGACCGGCATCACCGTCGACCACTTCATGATGGCCGACTTCAACGCGGTCAAGACGCTGTCCACGGCGGTCGGCGGGGTCGAGGTCTGCGTGGGCAAGGACATCAACGATGTGAAGTCCAAGCTCAAACTGACCAAGGGCACCCATGTGCTGAAGGGCGAGGACGCCCTCGCCTTCGTCCGCACCCGCGGCTCGGTGGGCTTCGGCAGCGACCTCAGCCGGATCGAGATACAGCAGCAGTTCCTCAGCTCGATGATCCGCAAGATGAAGTCCAGCGACACCCTGACCAGCCCCACGAAGATGTGGGACCTGGCGAACGCCGCCACCAAGGCGCTCACCGTCGACACCGGGATCGGCAGCATCAAGAAGCTCCAGGACCTCGGTCTGGAGCTGGCGAAGGTCAACCCGAAGAACATCACCTTCGCGACGGTCCCGGTGCTGGACAACGACGGCGCGACCGTCGTGCTCGACGAGGCCAAGGCCAGGCCGCTGTTCTCGATGATCCAGAACGACATCTCGCTCACCGAGGTGAAGCAGAAGGAGAAGGACGCCAAGAAGGAGCAGAAGAAGCTGCTCCAGGGCCCCCAGGCCGAGGCGTCCGAGGTCCGGGTCGCGATCTACAACGGAAGCGACACCCAGGGGGTGGCGCTGGCGACCCTGACGTGGCTCCAGAACGAGCAGGCCGTACTGAAGTCGAGCAACGAGGGCAACGCGCCGGCCAAGGCCGCCAAGACCACCCTTGAGTACGGTCCCGACCAGGCGGACCAGGCCCGCAAGCTCGCGGCCCTGATGGGCCTGCCGGCCACGGCGATGAAGCCGGGCACGGCCGACGCCGGAGCGACCGAGCCGATGAAGCTCGTCCTCGGCGCCGATTTCAAGGGCGCGGGGGTGCCCATCACCGGTTCGGCGAAGGCGCCGGAGGGTGTCCAGAAGGTCGAAGCCGACAAGCAGACGTGCGCCCAGTGACCTGGGGGCTCCCCGTCACCGGGTGCGTATGACAGGGGGGTCCAGGGGTGGGACGCAAGAGCGTACGAGGAGGAAGGGCGCCGGACCGCGTTCCGCGCGCCCATGACGGAGCCGCGGACGGCGGTGCCGGCGGCGGTGCCTCCGGCGGCGGGACCGGCGCGGCCGGCGGGCCCGGCACGGCCGGCGGGCCCGGCGGGATCGCGGTGCCGGGACAGCGCGGGCGCCGGGGCCATCACCGTCCCCCGCCCTCCGGCGGGCGGGGCAGCACATCACCGGACGGCGGCTCCCGGTCCGCGCGCGGGGCGGGCCGCGGCGCCGGGAGCGGCCGGAGCCGCAAGCGCCGGGTGCTGCGGTGGACCGCGGTCACCCTGTCGCTGCTGATACTCGCGACGGCCGCGGCCGGCTATCTCTACTACGAGCACCTCAACAGCAGGATCAAGAAGGACGATCTGACCCTCGGCAGGAAGATGCCGGGCCACAAGGCCAACGCCAAGGGCCAGACCCCGCTGAACATCCTGGTCATCGGCTCCGACGGGCGCGACAGCAAGGCGAACCAGAAGCTCGGCGGCGCCAGGGACACCTTCAACGGCAAGCCGCTGGCGGATGTGCAGATGCTGCTGCACGTCTCGGCCGACCGCACCAACATCTCGGCGATCAGCATGCCGCGCGACACCATGCTGAAGATCCCCGAGTGCACGGACCCGGACAGCGGTGAGACCTTCCCCGCGAGCGACTGGGTCCAGACGAACGAGTCCCTCGGCCGGGGCGGGCCCGGCTGCACGGTCGCCACCTGGCACGAGCTGACCGGGATCACCATCGACCACTTCATGATGATCGACTTCGCGGGTGTGGTCTCCATGGCGGACGCCATCGAGGGCGTACCGGTCTGTGTCACGGACAACGTCGAGTCCCGCAACCTCAAGGGCGAGGGCTCCGGGCTGAAGCTGGAGAAGGGCACCACCTCGGTCAAGGGCGAGCAGGCGCTCCAGTGGCTGCGCACCCGGTACGGCTTCGAGGACGGCAGCGACCTCGCCCGCACCCGCGCCCAGCACATGTATCTGAACTCGATGGTGCGCCAGTTGCGGAAGAACGCGAAGCTCACCGACCCCAACAAGCTGCGCAGGCTCGCCGAGGCCGCCATCGAGGCGCTCACCGTCGACAAGGGCATCGACTCGGTGGCCCGGCTCCTCGAACTCGGCGACGACCTCAAGAGCGTGCCCAGCGACCGGGTCACCATGGCCCGCATCCCGGTCGACTACTCGAAGCGTCCCGGCTTCCGGGGCAAGGTGGAGCCGATCCCCGGCGAGGCCGAGCAGTTGTTCCGCATGGTCCGGGAGGACATCCCGCTCGACGGCAAGGGGGGCCCGAGGAAGAAGAAGACGGCCCCCGCGACCTCGAAGGACCCGGCCGCGGCGCCCGCCGAGATCGCGGTGCAGGTACGGAACGGCACCGGCGGCGGGCAGGCGCCCCAGCCGGGGCGGGCCACGGAGATCGCCGGAGTGCTCCAGGCCAAGGGCTTCACCCGGGCGGTGGCCGACACGGCCGGGGAGGCCGCGCCGAAGACGGTGGTCCACTTCTCCAACGCGGAGCTGGAGGGCGACGCCCAGGCGGTCGCGAAGGCACTGGGCTTGCCCCGGTCCGCGGTGAAGAAGTCGACGGATGTCACCGGTATCGCGCTGACCGTGGGAGCGGACTGGCGGCTCGGCACCGCCTTCCCGAAGCCCGAGGAGAGCGACCGGACCCCCGATTCGGCCAACGCGCTGAACGGCGGGGACACCAAGGCGTGCATGAAGGTGCAGCCCGGCTTCACCTGGTAGCGCGGGCTGGTGCCGGGGGCGGGGGCGGGCACGGTGCCCTCCCCGCCCCACAACGGACCTTATGGGTAAAGCAATCCCCAAAGCGTGCGTACCGGCCCGGGGAGTTCGGGCAGATTGCCCCTGTGTGGGGTGCGGTGATTTCCCTCGGTCCGTCCCCCGGCGCCGAACGGGACGGATAGTGTGACGAGATCCGGGGCCCGGCCAGGAGGCCGTGGCCCACCGGAGTGAGGCATCGCGCGTCTCCTGAGGGGGAGAGGCACGTCGCGTGGCACCGACGGAGGACCCGAGCGACCGTGGACGCACAGAGCCGTGGGCAGACGGACGGAGTCGACCCCGCCGACCAGTGGGTACTGAACCCGCGGACCGGCACCTACGAACTGCGGCTGGACGACACCGCGGACCACCGGGAGACCGGCGGGCCGCGCCACGGCGCCCCCTCCCCCGGGCCGGACCGTCCGCCCTCCACCGCTCTCCCGGGACCAAGACCGGGGCCGGAACCGGGGCCGGGACCCGGCCCCTCGGTGCCGGGCCAGCGCGGCCGGCGGCGGACGAACCCCCCGGCGGCCGAGCGTCCCGGCGCGTCCGGGCGGCGGGGGCGCAAGGCGAGGAAGTCCGCCCAGCGGAAGGCGCTGGTGTGGACCGGCGGCGTCCTGGGCTTTCTGCTGGTCGGCGGGTCCATCGGCGCGTATCTGGTGTACGAGCGGCTCAACGGCAACATCAACTCCGTCGACATCGGTGACGCGGCCAGCGGCGGCGGTCTCTCGGGCGGCCCGCTCAACATCCTGGTGATCGGCACCGACAAGCGGACCGGCGCGGGGAACCAGGGGTACGGCGACAAGGGGAGCGCCGGGCACGCCGATACGACGTTCCTGTTCCATGTCTCCGCCGACCGCACCAACACCACCGCGATCAGCATCCCCCGCGACCTGGTCGTCGACATCCCCGCCTGCCCCACCAAGCAGCCCGACGGCTCGACCCGGGTCATCCCCGGGCAGCCGAGGACCCGCTTCAACCAGTCCTTCGGCCAGCAGGGCCGCGACCCGGGCTGCACCATGCGCACGGTCAAGGAGTTCACCGGCCTGCCGATGAACCACTTCATGATGGTGGACTTCAACGCCGTCAAGACTCTGACGACCGCGATCGGCGGCGTGGACATCTGCCTGGCCAAGCCGATGAAGGACCCCGAGTCCCGGCTCGATCTGGCGGCCGGCCCGCACAGCGTCGAAGGCGAGCAGGCGCTCGCCTTCGTCCGCAACCGGCACGGTCTGAAGAACGACAGCGACCTCGACCGGATCGATGTGCAGAAGCAGTTCGTCGCCTCGATGATCCGCAAGATGAAGAGCGACATCCTGGGCGACCCCAAGGAGATGTTCGATCTCGCGAACTCCATGACCAGGGCCCTCACCGTGGACTCCCGGATAGGCACCGTGCCCAGGCTGACCGCCCTCGCGCAGGAGCTGGGGAGGATCGACGTCAAGAACATCACCTTCCTGACCGTCCCGGTGATCGACAACCCCAGCGAGGGGCCGGTCAAGGCGACCGTCGTCCTGGACCCGGTCAGGGCGCCGCAGGTCTTCGACATGCTGGCGAACGATGTCTCCTTCACCGAGGTGGAGAAGAAGGAGAAGGACGCCAGGGACCGGCGGAAGGCGCTGCTGGAGGGGGCGCGCGCGGACGCCTCGGAGATCAGGGTGGACGTCTACAACGGCAGTGACACCACCGGCGCCGCGCAGTCGACACTGCTCTGGCTCCAGAACACCAAGGGCGTGCCCCTGTCGGCGAACCGGAGCAACGCCCCCGAGAAGCTCGCCAGGACGACGCTCGCCTACGCGCCGGACCAGGCCGACCAGGCCAGGGCGCTCGCCGACATGATGGGGCTCTCCACCGCCGCCCTGCGGCCGGGCAACCGGGACGCCCAGGGGACCGATCCGATGACCCTGACCCTGGGCGCCGACTTCAGGGGCGCGGGGGTGCCGGTCAGCGGGTCCGGCAAGGCTCCCGACGGGGTGAAGAAGACGGAGGCCGACAAGAAGGTGTGCGCGCAGTGATCCGCGCGCACCCGCGCGGGCGCGCCGCCGGAACCAAAGGCGGCGCCGCGCCCGCCGGTGGCGCCGAGGCTCCGGAGCCGCCGAGGCCGCGGGTGGCGCCCGGGTCTCCGAGGCCGCGGGTGGCGCCCGGGTCTCCGGAGCCGCCGAGACCGCAGGTGCGCCCAGCTCTCCGAGGCCGCCGGACGGGAGGGGAGCCGGCTTCAGTTCGCCGTCGCCCGGACCGCCGGGCGGCGGCTCGCGATGACCTTCCTCGCCAGGGACCTGGGGCTGGTCAGAAAGCCGAAGCCCCACGACATGTGCATGGTCGCCAGCGCCACCGGGATCTGGAGCCGGGCCCGGAGCGGCAGCCCCTTGCCCGCCGGGACCGAGCCGGCGGTGATCGCGGCCAGATAGCCGCCGGGGACGATCAGGCCCCAGGGGGTGAGGACCGCGCCCACCACCAGCCCCGCCGCGATCGCGCAGACGGCGACCGGCGGGGCGAGATAGCGGAGATTGATCGAGCCGGCGTGGTAGCGGGCGACGACATGGCGCCAGCGGCCGTAGTCCTTGTACTGCTTGGCGAGCGCGCGGACGGAGGGCCGGGGCCGGTAGCCCACCTTCAGCTCCGGTGAGAACCAGATCCCGCCGCCCGCCTCGCGGATGCGGAAGTTCAGCTCCCAGTCCTGGGCGCGGATGAACTCCACGTTGTAGCCGCCCTGCTGCTCCAGCGCCTCGCGCCGGAAGACCCCCAGATAGACGGTCTCGGCGGGCCCGGCCGCACCCCCGGTGTGGAAGGCGGCGTTCCCCACGCCGATCCTCGATGTCATCGCGGCGGCGACGGCGCGCTCCCAGTCGTTCTCGCCCTCGGCGTGCATGATGCCGCCGACGTTCTGGGCGCCGGTCTCCTCCAGGAGCCGGACGGCGGTGGCGATGTAGTTCGCCGACAACATGCCGTGCCCGTCGACCCGTACCACGATCGGGTGATGTGATGCCTTGATCGCGGCGTTGAGGGCGGCGGGGGTCCGGCCGGTGGGGTTGGGCACGGTCTGGACCCGGGGGTCCTCCCGCACCAACTCGGCGGCGATCTCGTCGGTGCGGTCCGTGGACGGCCCGAGCGCGATCACCACTTCCATCTCGCCGCCGTACTCCTGCTGGAGGATGTGACGGACGGAGTTGCGCAGATGCCGCTCCTCGTTGAGGACCGGCATGATCACGGAGACAGGGGGCGTGGCGTTCATCGGTCGCCACGTTACCGCGAATGGGGGACACGGACGCGCGGCGCCCGGCCCATGGCGCGGGCAGCCGATCGTATGGGCCTACCGTGTGCTCGTTCCCCCGTTCGCCGCTCGTCTGTCGTCCGCCCGCGATCCCCCGGTGTCCGCCCGTGCCCGCCGCGGTCCGCCGTGCCGCGGACGGCCCCTCCCCCCGTCGCCCGCGGAGGTGTCCCCCTCGTGCCCACGCCGTCCCGCTCCCCCCGTCCCCGGCCCAATCCCGGGCCCAGGACCAGACGGCCGGTGGTCGCGAGACCCCGCTGGGGGCTGCGGGTGGCGACCGCGCTGTCGATGCTGGTGCTGGGCGCGGGCGTGATCGGGCACGCGGCGCTCACCAGCCTGGACACCGGGATCGACCGGGTGGACCCGTTCCGCGACATGAAGAACAGGCCCGAGCCGGGGGACGGGCTGAATCTGCTGCTCGTCGGCACCGACGGACGCGAGCGGATCACCCCGGAGGAGAAGGAGAAGTACCGGCTCGGCGGGGCGCCCTGCCACTGCACCGACACGATCATGCTGGTGCACATCTCCCGGGACAGCGGGCGGGCGAGCGTGGTGAGCCTGCCGCGCGACAGCTACGCCGAGATCCCGGCCCACACGGACCGGGCCACGGGCACCAAGCGGCCCGCGCACCCGGTGAAGCTGAACGCGGCCTACGCGGAGGGCGGGCCCGCGCTGACCGTGCGGACGGTCGAGCACATGACCAAGGTGAAGATCGACCACTATCTGGAGGTCGACTTCACCAGCTTCATGAGGACGGTGGACGCCGTCGGCGGGGTCGAGATCTGCACGACACAGCCGATGAAGGACCGCTACACCGGTCTGGACCTCCCGGCGGGCTCCCACCGGCTCGACGGCGGCCAGGCCCTCCAGTACGTGCGCTCCCGCCATGTCGACGTCGCCTCCGACCTGGGCCGGATGCAGCGCCAGCAGCGGTTCGTGGCCGCGCTGATCGAGCGGGTCACCAGCAGCGGGATGCTGCTGAACCCGGTGCGCTTCCGCGAGATCACCTCCACCCTGCTCGGCTCCGTACGGGCCGATAAGGACTTCGGCAGGGAACAGATGCTGGCGCTCGGCCGGGCGATGCGCGGGTTCTCGGCGGCGTCGTCGGAGTTCACCTCCGTACCGATCGGTTCGATGGGTACGGTGCCGGGCGTCGGCTCCGCCGTGAAGTGGGACACCGCCAAGGCGGGGCGGCTCTTCCGGATGATCCGGGAGGACAGGCCGCTGGCGCCGGCGCGCACACAGCGGCGGGCGACGCTGGTGGATGTCTCCCCGCAGCAGATCCGGGTGCAGGTCTACAACGGGACCCACCGGGACGGTCTGGGGCGCACGGTGGACGCCGCGCTGCGGGCGACCGGCTTCGCCACCACGCGCGCCCCGCTGAACGGCGGCGGCGAGGAGCCGGCGGAGCGCACCTTCGTCTCGTACGACCCTCGCTGGGACCGCTCGGCCCGCTCGCTGGCCACCGCGCTGCGCGGGTGCGAGCTGCGGCCCGTGCCGGGGCAGGGCAGAACACTGCGGGTGACGGCGGGGGAGGATTTCCGGGGGGTGGTGCCGGTGCGGGCGCAGGACGCCCTCCAGGGCGAGTTCGGCGCGGTCACCGGCGACCAGGTGACCTGCCCCTGAGCGGGCCCGGTGTCAGTCGACGATGCCGTCGGCGGTGCGCCGCTCCCGCAGCTCCTTGATCGCGCGGCGGCGGGCGAGCCGGTGGGTGCGGCGGATCTGGGCCTCCTGGTAGCGGCGGCGGTCGCGCTCGTCCTCGGGGAGCACCGGGGGCACGGGCCGGGGCTTTCCGTCGCCGTCGACCGCGGCGAAGACCAGATAGGCGGAGCCGACCTGCTGGGCGGGGGTCGACTCGTTCCAGCGCTCGGCGAGCACCCGGACACCGATCTCCATGGAGCTGCGCCCCGTCCAGTTGCACTGGGCGCGGACATGGACGAGGTCGCCGACGCGGACCGGCGCCAGAAAGACCATCTCGTCCATCGAGGCCGTCACGGCGGGGCCGCCGGAGTGCCGGCCCGCGACCGCGCCCGCGGCGTCGTCCACCAGCTTCATGATCACACCGCCGTGCACCGTCCCCAGGAGGTTGGTGTCCGCGGCCGTCATGATGTGGCTCAGCGTGGTGCGGGAGGCCGATGTGGGCTTCCCCCCGATCGCCGGGTCCGGATGGTGGGGGTGGTCTGTCATGGTCTCCACCCTAAGCGGGGCCGGTGCGGCGGGGCCGCCGCGGGCGCGCGGCCGGCACATTGCATCAGCTTGGCAACAGGCCCGGTCCTATTCGCCACCCGGCCTGTCGGGGAGCCTCTGTGACCCGGCACACTTACCGTCATGAACGAATGGCCCAGTGGATACGGACGCGGCAGCCAGGGCCCGGAGCCCGAGGGCGCCCGGGCGATGCCCCATGTGCGGCGGCGGCCGGTCCCCCAGCAGCAGTCGCAGGGGTACGAGGACAGCCACGGCGCCCCCTACGACAGCGGCTACAACACGGGCCAGGTCTACGGCTCCCCGGCCGGCGGTCACGACGGCGGCGGATACCGGGCCCCGGGCTCCCCGGCCGGTCCCCCGCCCCCGGCGGGCCCGCCGCGCGGGCCGGTCGACTGGCGCCGCCGGATAAAGATCGGCTCGCTGGTGCTGGTGGGGACGCTTCTGGTGGTCACCGTCGGCACCTACTTCTGGGCCGACGGCAAGGTGCGGCGCGAGGTCGATCTCTCCAAGGTCATCGAGCGCCCGGGGGAAGACGACTGCACGACGTATCTGATCGTCGGCTCGGACAGCCGCAAGGGGATGTCGGCCGAGGAGAAGAAGCGGCTGCGGACCGGGTCGGCGGAGGGCAAGCGGACCGACTCGATGATGATCCTCGCCGACTGCTCCGGCGGCACCACGATGATCTCGCTGCCGCGCGACTCGGATGTGGAGATCCCCTCGTTCAAGGGGTCGCAGTCCGGCAAGCTCTTCCCGGCCGAGGGCCGCAGGGTGAAGCTGAACGCCGCGTACGCGGAGGACGGCCCGGAGCTGCTGGTGCGCACGGTCGAGCACAACACGCATCTGCGCATCGACCACTACGCGGAGATCGGCTTCGCGGGCTTCGCCCAGGTGGTGGACGCGATCGGCGGGGTGGAGCTGGACATCCCGAAGGCCTTCAAGGACAAGAAGTCGGGCGCCGACTTCGAGGCGGGCAAGCAGCTCCTCGACGGCGAGCAGGCGCTCGCGTTCGTCCGCACCCGGTACGCGTTCCCGGACGCGGATCTCGCGCGGACGAAGAACCAGCAGAAGTTCCTGGCGGCGCTGGCCGGCCAGACGGCGACCCCCGGCACGATCCTGAACCCGTTCAAGCTCTACCCGGTGATGGGCGCGGGCCTGGACACGCTGGTGGTGGACAAGGACATGTCGCTGTGGGACCTGAGCCAGATGTTCTTCGCGATGAAGGGGGTCACCGGCGGCGACGGCACCTCGATGAACATGCCGGTCGCGGGCAGCCGGGGCGGGAACCTGGTCTGGGACAAGGCGAAGGTCGCCCAGATCGTGAAGCAGATCAGGAACGACGAGAAGGTGACGGTGCCGGGCAACTGACCCCGGTTCCGTACGCTCCGTGTGTTCCGCAGGTCCTGTACGGCGGTGAGGGCCCGCACCGGGGTGACCGGGGCGGGCCCCTCTCCTGGGCCGGGCGGCGCGGAACCTCCGGGGGCCGGGGGCCGGCGCGGGGCCCCGGGGCGGGCCGGGCGGCATAGGCTCGGACGCAGAATCCGTATCCCGCCCGGAGGGCCGCCGTGCGCCGACGACTCATCAACTCCACTCTCGCCGTCGTCCTCGTCGTGATCGCCGTCTTCGGTATCTCCCTCGTCCTCGTCGAGACCCGCACCATCTCCGAGAGCGCCCAGGAACGCGTCGAGTCCGAGGCCATCCGCCTCGCCAGCATCGTCGACGGGCTCCTCATCGGAGGTGAGCCCGTCAACCCCGCGATCCTCGCCGAGCAGGGCGCCGCCAAGCGGTACGCGCTCATCGAGATCCCCGGGCGCGCGCCCATCGAGATCGGCGAACGGCCCACCGGCGGTGTCCTCACGGGCAGGGCGAGGGGCGAGCAGAACGAACTCGTCACCGTCGAGGAGCCGCGCTCCGCCATCACCCGGGAGGTCGGCGAGAGCCTCCTGATCATCAGCGGCGTCGCGGTGATCGCGATCGTCGCGGCGATCCTGCTCGCGGTCCGCCAGGCCAACCGTCTCGCCTCCCCGCTCACCGACCTCGCCGAGAGCGCCGAACGCCTCGGGCGCGGCGACCCGCGCCCCCGCCACCGCCGCTACGGCGTCCCCGAGCTGGACCGGGTCGCCGATGTGCTGGACGCCAGCGCCGAGCGGATCGCCCGGATGCTCACCGCCGAGCGCCGGCTCGCCGCCGACGCCTCCCATCAGCTGCGGACCCCGCTCACCGCCCTGTCGATGCGCCTGGAGGAGATCTCCGCGACCGATGACCCGGCGACCGTGAAGGAGGAGGCGAACATCGCCCTCACCCAGGTGGAGCGGCTCACCGATGTCGTGGAGCGGCTGCTCACCAACTCCCGCGATCCCCGGACCGGCTCCGCCATCGCCTTCGATCTGGACGAGGTGGTGAAGCAGCAGATGGCCGAGTGGCGGTCCGCGTACCGCAGCGCCGGGCGCGCCCTGGTCTGCTCCGGGAAGCAGGGGATGCGCGCGGTCGGCACCCCGGGCGCCGTCGCCCAGGTGCTGGCGGCGCTGATCGAGAACTCGCTGATGCACGGCGGCGGCACCGTGGCGCTCCGCACCCGGGTCACCGGCAATCAGTCCGTGATCGAGGTGACCGACGAGGGCCCGGGCGTCCCCGCCGACCTCGGTGCGCGGATCTTCGAGCGGTCCATCAGCGGCCGGAACTCCACCGGCATCGGCCTCGCGGTGGCCCGCGATCTCGCGGAGGCCGACGGCGGCCGGCTGGAGATGCTCCAGCAGCACCCCCCGGTGTTCGCGCTCTTCCTCAGCCGGGTCGCCCGCCCCCGCAAGGAGGAGGAGCGGCCCACGGTCCGCTGAGCCCGGAGCCCCGGCCGGAGGCGCCGGCGGAGGCTCAGGGGCGCGGAGCCACCGCGCCGGGCTCCGCCCGGCCCTGCTCCAGGAACGATTCGGCCGTCTGCACGGCCTCCCGGGCCGGCAGTGCCCGGAACACCCAGGTCCGGTAGGACCAGAAGCGGAAGAGTGTCGCGACGCCGATCCCGAGGAACTTGAAGACATTGCTCTGGAGCGGGCTGTCCCAGCCGAACCCGTAGGTCGCCACGTAGAGAATCCCGTTCTCGATCACCATGCCGATGGCGCTGAAGAACATGAACAGCGACATCTCCCGGGTCCGCCCGGTCTTCTCGCGGTCCCGGTAGGTGAAGTAGCGGTACCCCAGGTAGTTGAAGACGATGGCCACCGCGTTCGCCACCAGCGACGCCCGCACCACGGGCAGCTCGGTGGCCGCCCGCGTCAGGTTGAAGACGGCGAGGTTGACGATGACCCCCGCGCCCCCCACCGCCCCGAACTTGGCGACTTCGCGCATGAGCTGGTTGAACCGCGTGCGCAGCGCTCCGCCACGTTCACTCATAGTGAGAGTCCAGCCCCATCGGATCGACATCGCCAACCCCGTCATGCTAACCAGCGCCCAGGGGCCCCGCCCGGGCGCCCGGACGATGGTGTGGCGGGTCCGTGACCGTGTGTGCGCCCGAGGAGGACGGTGCGTACCGGACGGATACGGGCCGATGCCCGGCGCGGCGCGGCCGATATCCTGAGGGCGTGACGTTCCCGGTAGTCGGCATGGTCGGCGGCGGTCAGCTCGCCCGTATGACCCACGAGGCGGGCATCCCCCTCGGCATTCGTTTCAAGCTCCTCAGTGACAGCGCGCAGGATTCCGCGGCGCAGGTGGTCGGCGATGTCGTCATCGGCGACTACCGCGATCTGGCCACGCTGCGGGCCTTCGCACAGGGCTGCGATGTGATCACTTTCGATCACGAGCATGTCCCGGTCGAGCATCTGCGGGCCCTGGAGGCGGACGGCATCCCCGTGCGCCCCGGCCCCGACGCGCTGCTCCACGCCCATGACAAGGGGGTGATGCGCGCCCGGCTCACCGAGCTGGGGGTGCCCTGCCCCCGGCACCGCATCGTCGCCGACCCGGCCGACGCGGCGGCGTTCGCCGAGGAGGTCGGCGGCTTCCCCGTCATCCTCAAGACCGTGCGCGGCGGCTACGACGGCAAGGGCGTCTGGTTCGTGCGCACGCCGGCCGACGCGGCGGAGCCGTTCCGCGCGGGCGTGCCCGTGCTCGCCGAGGAGAAGGTGGACTTCACCCGCGAGCTGGCCGCGAACATCGTCCGCTCCCCGCACGGCCAGGCCGTCGCCTACCCCGTGGTGGAGTCCCAGCAGGTCGACGGCGTCTGCGACACGGTGATCGCCCCCGCTCCCGGGCTGGACGAGGCACTCGCCGGCCAGGCGCAGCGGCTGGCGCTCACCATCGCCGCCGAGCTGGGTGTCGTCGGGCATCTCGCGGTGGAGCTGTTCGAGACCTCGGACGGCCGCATCCTCGTCAACGAGCTGGCGATGCGCCCGCACAACTCCGGGCACTGGACCCAGGACGGCGCGGTGACCTCGCAGTTCGCCAACCATGTCCGGGCCGTGCTCGATCTCCCGCTCGGTGATCCGCGCCCCCGCGCGCCCTGGACGGTCATGTGCAATGTGCTGGGCGGTGACTACCCGGACATGTACGGCGCGTATCTGCACTGCATGGCCCGCGACCCCCAGCTCAAGATCCATATGTATGGCAAGGACGTGAAACCGGGCCGCAAGGTGGGCCATGTCAACACCTTCGGCGACGATCTCGCGGAGGTCCGCGAGCGCGCCCGCCACGCGGCCGACTACCTCAGAGGAACGATCACCGAATGAGCAGCACCACCCCGCTTGTTGGCATTGTGATGGGCTCCGACTCCGACTGGCCGGTCATGGAGGCGGCGGCGCACGCCCTCGCCGAGTTCGAGATCCCCTACGAGGTCGATGTCCTCTCCGCGCACCGGATGCCGCGCGAGATGATCGCGTACGGAGAGGGCGCGGACTCCCGGGGACTGAAGGCGATCATCGCGGGCGCGGGCGGCTCAGCCCATCTGCCGGGCATGCTCGCCTCCGTCACCCCGCTGCCGGTGATCGGCGTGCCGGTGCCGCTGAAGTATCTGGACGGCATGGACTCGCTGATGTCGATCGTGCAGATGCCGGCCGGGGTCCCGGTCGCCACCGTCTCCGTCGCCGGAGCGCGGAACGCGGGCCTGCTCGCGGCGCGCATCCTCGCCGTGCAGGACCCCGAGCTGCTGGCCCGGATGCGGGAGTTCCAGCAGGTGCTGAACGACCAGGCCACCGAGAAGGGCAAACGGCTCCGGGCGAAGACCGAGGGTGCGGGTTCCTTCGGCTTCGGGAAGTAGTCCGCCATGGAACCCACCCCCGAACTTCTCGGCAGGGCGCGCGAACTGCTCGCCTCGCACCCCGTGGTCGACGGCCACAACGACCTCCCCTGGGCGCTGCGCGAGCACGTCCGCTACGACCTGGACCGGCTCGACATCGCCGCCGACCGCACCGGTGTGCTGCACACGGACATCCCCCGGCTGCGGGCCGGGGGCGTCGGCGCGCAGTTCTGGTCGGTGTACGTGCGGTGCGGGATGTCCGGCGACGACGCGGTCAGCGCCACCCTGGAGCAGATCGACGGCGTACGCCAGCTGCTGGCCCGCTACCCCGGGGACCTGGCGCCCGCGCTGACCGCCGACGACATGGAGCGGGCGCGCGCCGAGGGCCGGATCGCCTCGCTGATGGGGGCGGAGGGCGGCCACTCCATCAACAACTCCCTGGCCACCCTGCGCGCGCTGTACGACCTGGGGGTGCGCTATCTGACGCTCACCCACAACGACAACGTCCCGTGGGCGGACTCCGCCACCGACGAGCCCGGTGTGGGCGGGCTCTCCGCCTTCGGCCGTGAGGTCGTCCGCGAGATGAACCGGCTCGGCATGCTGGTGGACCTCTCGCACGTGGCGGCCACGACCATGCGGGACGCGCTGGAGACCTCGTCCGCGCCGGTGATCTTCTCCCACTCCTCCGCGCGGGCGGTCTGCGACCATGTGCGCAATGTCCCCGACGACGTGCTGGCGCTGCTGCCGGGCAACGGCGGGGTCGCGATGGTCACCTTCGTACCGAAGTTCATCCTGCCGGCCGCCGTCGAGTGGACCCGCGCGGCCGACGAGAATCTGCGGGCGCACGGCTTCCACCACCTGGACACCGTCCCGGAGGCGATGAGGGTGCACGCCGACTTCGAGGAGGCCCATCCCCGGCCGGTCGCCACCGCGTCCACGGTCGCGGACCATCTCGACCACATGCGCGAGGTGGCGGGCGTCGACCACATCGGCATCGGCGGGGACTACGACGGCACGGCCTTCACACCGGCCGGTCTGGAGGATGTCGCCGGATATCCGAACCTGGTCGCGGAACTGCTGCGCCGGGGCTGGTCCGAGCCCGAGCTGTCCAAGCTGACCTGGCAGAACGCGGTGCGTGTGCTGCGGGACGCGGAGTCGGTGGCCCGGGAGACCCGTGCCCGCCGGGGCCCGTCGAACGCGACCCTCGCGGAGCTGGACTCCTGAGCGGCGGCCGTTGAGGGGGGGTACGGGTCCCACCCGTACCCCCCTTTCTCTCTGTCAGCCCCCCTCGGTCACTCCGCGCAGAGACAGAACGGGTGGCCCGCCGGGTCCTGGAAGACCCGCCAGGCCCGGGTGTGGTCCGCCGTGTCCAGCGGCTTCGCGCCCAGCGCGAGGATCTCCGCCTCCGCCGTGTCCAGGTCCGGGACCATCAGATCCAGATGGAACTGCTGCGGCGCCTCCGGCGACCCCCAGCGGGGCGGCACATGGTCCGGGGCGAGCTGGAAGGAGATCGGAACGCCGGGGATGCCCACCAGCTCCACCCAGTCGCTCTCCGACACCTTCACCTCTCCGCCCAGCATCCGCTGGTAGAAGCCGGCCAGCCCGACCGGGTCCGGGCAGTCCAGTACGACGGTTCCGAGCGTGGCGATGGCCATGGTGTCCTCTCCGGAAGGGGCGGCCCCGCCACCAGTGACTGGTTACCGGCTCACCGCCCTCAAGGGGTAACTGCTGCTGTTACCGCATGCTGCCCCATGAGAGGTAACGTCGCAACCATGACAGAGGCAGCCGCGACCCCCGGCGCGCTCACCCTGATAGAGGCCCTGGTCAACTCCCTGGACCTCGCGACCGGGGCGGACGAACTCGACACCGAGGCGGGCCGCGCGCCCTTCGGGCTCACCGAGGCCGGGGTGGCGGACGCGCGCGAGCTGCGCGAGGCCCTGCGCTCGGCCGCGCTCGTCCACGCCGGACACCGCGTGCCGGGCGCGGTGTCACCGGCGGAGCTGGGCCGGCTCCTCGCCGCCGCGCCCCTGCTGATCACGGTCTCGGACGACGGCACGGCGGCACTGCGCCCCGCCGACCCGGCCCCGCTGGCGTCCCGGGTCGCCGCAGCCGTGGCCGCCGCCGTCGCGGACGGCACCTGGGCGCGGCTCAAGGCGTGCGAGTCCGACACCTGCCGCTGGGTGTACTGGGACCGGAGCCCGGCGGGCCGCCGCCGCTGGTGCTCGATGTCCGTGTGCGGGTCACGCGCCAAGATGCGTACCTACCGGGCGCGCCGCACTCCGCCGGGGGCCGGGCGGCCCGGGGCTTGAGCCGGCGGGGCGTGGGCGGGCCGGGGCGTGGGCGGGCCGGGGCCCTGCGTGTGGCGGGAGCCTTGGGTGTGCGGGAACCTGAGCGGCCCGGCGCCTTGGCGGCCGGGAGCCCTGGGTGTGCGGCGCCCGCGCCCGTGCTCCCGGGCGTCAGGCGCCCGGGTGTCAGGCGCTCGGGTGTCAGGCGCTCGGGCGGCCCATCGCCCGGTAGGTCCAGCCCGCGCCCCGCCACTTCACCGGGTCCAGCGCGTTCCGCCCGTCCAGCACGATCCGGCTCGTCGTGACCTCGCCCAGCTCCGCCGGGTCCAGCTCGCGGAACTCGCGCCACTCCGTCAGATGCAGCACCACATCCGCGCCGCGCACCGCCTCCAGCGCCGTCTCCGCGTACCCCAGTGTCGGGAAGAGCCGCCGTGCGTTCGCCATGCCCTTGGGGTCGTAGACCGTCACCTGCCCGCCCTGGAGGTGGATCTGCCCGGCCACATTCAGCGCGGGCGAGTCCCGGACGTCGTCCGAGTCGGGCTTGAAGGCGGCGCCCAGCACACCCACCCGCTTCCCGAGGAACGAGCCCCCGCCCACCGCCTCCCGCGCCAGCTCCACCATGTGGCCGCGCCGGCGCATATTGATCGAGTCGACCTCGCGGAGGAAGGTCAGCGCCTGGTCGACACCCAGCTCACCGGCGCGCGCCATGAAGGCGCGGATGTCCTTCGGCAGACAGCCGCCGCCGAAGCCGATCCCGGCCCGCAGGAACTTCGAGCCGATGCGCTCGTCGTGCCCGATCGCCTCGGCCAGCTTCACCACATCACCGCCGGCGGCCTCGCAGACCTCGGCCATCGCGTTGATGAAGGAGATCTTCGTCGCCAGGAAGGAATTGGCCGAGGTCTTCACCAGCTCGGCCGTCGGGAAGTCGGTCACCACGAAGGGCGACCCCTCGGCGATCGGCGTGGCATAGACCTCCCGGAGCAGCTTCTCCGCCCGTTCCCCCGCGACCCCCGCCACGATCCGGTCCGGGTGCAGGGTGTCGTCGACGGCGAAGCCCTCGCGCAGGAACTCCGGGTTCCACGCCAGCTCGACATCGCCCGGGGCCCGCTCGTCCAGCAGCCGGGCCAGCCGGGCTGCGCTGCCCACGGGCACGGTCGACTTGCCGACCACCAGCACGGGCCGGGTCAGCAGGGGCGCGAGGGTGGCGAAGGCGGCATCGACGTACGACATGTCACAGGCGTACTCCCCGTGCTTCTGCGGGGTGTTCACACAGACGAAGTGGACATCGCCGAACTCCGCGACCTCCTCCCACGAATCCGTGAACCGCAGCCGTCCGCTCGATCCCTCCAGCCCCGCGACATGCCGGGCCAGCAGCTCTTCGAGCCCCGGCTCGTACATCGGCACCCGGCCCGCCGAGAGCATCGCGATCTTCTCGGGCACCACATCGAGGCCGAGCACCTCGAACCCCAGCTCCGCCATGGCCGCCGCGTGCGTCGCGCCGAGGTAGCCGGTGCCGATCACAGTGATCCTGAGGGCCATGCGGTGCTCCAGAGAAGTCGAGGGGGAGGCGGTCCGAGCATAGTCGGGGGCCCGGAAGGGCACATGTGTGGCTGTCGCCAAGGTCACGTATGCCCGTGCGGGGCCCGGCCCCTAAAATTGGTTACTTAACGGTAGTTAGCGCTTCTGGGGAGTGAGTGACGTGGCTGGATCGACCGGTAAGTCGGACTTTGACCTGTACCGCCCGTCCGAGGAGCACGACGCCCTCCGCGACGCCATCCGCTCCCTCTCCGAGGCGAAGATCGGCCCGCACGCCGCAGCCGTGGACGAGGAGGCCCGCTTCCCGCAGGAGGCGCTGGACGCCCTGGTCGCCGGGGATCTGCACGCGGTCCACGTACCGGAGGAGTACGGCGGCGCCGGGGCCGACGCGCTCGCCACCGTGATCGTCATCGAGGAGGTCGCCCGGGTCTGCGCCTCCTCCTCGCTGATCCCCGCCGTGAACAAGCTCGGCTCGCTCCCGGTGATCCTCTCCGGCTCCGAGGAGCTGAAGGCGAAGTACCTGCGCCCGCTCGCCGAGGGCCGCGCCATGTTCTCGTACTGTCTCTCCGAGCCGGACGCGGGCTCGGACGCGGCCGGCATGAAGACCAGGGCCGTGCGCGACGGCGACCACTACGTCCTCGACGGGGTGAAGCGGTGGATCACCAACGCCGGGGTCTCCGAGTACTACACGGTCATGGCCGTCACCGACCCCGGGAAGCGCTCCAAGGGGATCTCCGCGTTCGTGGTGGAGAAGTCGGACCCGGGGGTCTCCTTCGGCGCCCCCGAGAAGAAGCTCGGCATCAAGGGCTCCCCCACCCGCGAGGTCTACCTCGACAACGTCCGCATCCCCGCCGACCGCATGATCGGCGCGGAGGGCACCGGCTTCGCCACCGCCATGAAGACCCTGGACCACACCCGCGTCACCATCGCGGCCCAGGCCCTCGGCATCGCCCAGGGCGCCCTCGACTACGCCAAGGGCTATGTCCAGGAGCGCAAGCAGTTCGGCAAGCCCATCGCGGACTTCCAGGGCGTGCAGTTCATGCTCGCCGACATGGCGATGAAGCTGGAGGCCGCCCGCCAGCTCACCTACTCGGCCGCAGCCAAGTCCGAGCGCGTCGACGGCGATCTGACCTTCTTCGGCGCGGCGGCCAAGTGCTTCGCCTCGGATGTGGCGATGGAGGTGACCACCGACGCCGTGCAGCTCCTCGGGGGGTACGGGTACACCCGGGACTACCCGGTGGAGCGGATGATGCGCGACGCGAAGATCACGCAGATCTACGAGGGGACGAATCAGATCCAGCGGATCGTGATGGCCCGCAACCTGCCGTAGCGACCTTTTAGCAGGTCAGCGGCCATATCTCGGGTGAACGCCCCGGCCCGGCGCGGCGGGGGCGTTCCTTGCCCGGGCCGGTACCGCAGAGGGCCGGGCCCCGGATCTGATCGCGGCCAACCGCCAGTCCGCCGATGCGCGTGTGGAGTGGAGTGGAGTGGAGGAGGAGACTGCGGCGAACCGGCCTCCGGAGGCTCCAGGAGAGCACCGGTGACCTGTACCAACGGACCAGGACCTTCCGCGTCCACGTATCCGAGTGATCCCCGGCTTCCTCTGGGATGGGCCTGGGCTCGCTGCCGGTGGCCTACCGGAGCGGGCAGTCCATCGCGGGAGAAGTCCGATTCGGGGAGCAGCACGCCAGCGCCAGAGAGAGGAACGAGGGCCGCTCAAGGTAGAAGCCGAGGGAGACGTCCCCGCCCCACCCCAGCCGCTCGGCGGCCGAGCCGGCCAGTATCGCCAGCCAGGTGCTGTCCCGATCCGACTCCGAGGCGAACCGGGGGGCGTAGCCGGCGAGCTGTTCCCCGAGCCATTCCGCCGCTTCCTTCGGCTCATCCCAGGTGCCGCGCACCAGTTCCGCGGGTTTGATGAGCCAGTTCGCTGTTTCGAGCGGTGGGAGGTCCACAACGGGAAACTCCGCCCGCGCCTCGTTGTGGCGCTGGACCAACTCCGGCCTTCCGTCCGCCGGAGGCGCGCCGGGGTACGGAGGCCGCCTCAGCGCCTCGTCGTCGAACCGCCGCTTCGGTCCGGCCCACAGATATCCATGGTGGTGCAACTGTTGTCCCATTCGGCTTCGGCGCGGGAAGGGTGTGGCGGGTGCGCTACCGGCTCCGGGTCTCGGAGGAACCGAGTCGGAGCCGGTGGAGCGCGGGCGACGACCGTCAGGCAGACAGACCGAACCGCGCCGGGTCGATACCGGCGGCCTCCAGCTCAGCGGTGGTGAACCTCAGCGGCTCGGCGCGGGGGCGCTTGCTGTCACCCACGGCCCAGGCGTCCGGGCCGATCCCGGCGAGGGTGACGCATGCCTCGCCGTCCGGATGGGTGCTGCCGCCGCAGGCCTTCATGAACACCACGCCTTCGATAGTGAGCGTGTACAGATCGATTCCGTTCTGCATTGACATTCCTTCCTGATCACTTGAACAGCCGCAGGCTCGACCGTTCAGTGGCTGATTCCGCATTCCGTGAACCGGACTTCAGATTCCCGGAGTTCCGTGCGGGGAAATGATTCTCGATTATTCTCACGAGAGGCCCCTCCATCCCTCGACATTCCCGCGCGAGGGCAGGGACGCTGAGCACACAGACCGATCTTGTGCTGTGGCGCACCCATGGAAAGGATGGCCTCAGATGGCACGCACGCTGCGATTCAACGGGACGAACAGCGGTGGAACCGGATGCCCCGCCGTGCACGAGGACCTCGGGAGTGGCGAGGTCATCGTGCACGGAACACCGCTCACCGATCCCAGCGACCTTCGACAGCTCCAGCACCTGTCCGAAGGTGAAGTGGCCGTCGTGGTTCCCCGTGACCTGCTCGTGGACTACACACCGAAGGACACGAACCGGCAGGCGAGGATCATCGGCCTGGACGAGTTCGAAAACCTTTTCCGGACATTCGAGTACAGCGCGTGGCGCTTGGAATCCCGTCGCCGGTACGCAAGCGACGAGGCGACCGAGACATACCGCCAGTTCGCCGAGACAGGCACAGCTCAGTGGGACCCCTCCGACCCCTATTGCGAACTGATCAGGAACCAGACGGACCAGGGAAAGCGGGTCGAACGCGCCCGCGTCGTGGACGACCCGCCCACGGCGGGGCAGCTTTATCTCCTCGACAACGCCAAGCGGAACACCGCCCTCGGGGAGGACATCCGAAGCCTCCGTCGCGGAGATGCGGACCGGCTGCGGCTCCCGTCCGAGGACTACTGGCTGTTTGACTCCCGGATCGTGGCACTGCTCAACTTCGACGCAGAGGATCAGCTCGTGGACGTCGAGCTCATCACCGAACCCGCCGAGGTGGTACGGCGGTCTCTGGTGCGGGAGGCGGCATGGCACCACGCCGTTCCCCATGAGAAGTTCGCGGCCGGGCCGGCCGTGACCGGATAGCGAAGGGCGGAGCGGTACCGGGTGAGTACGGACTTCCAGCAGGCGCGGAGCGCTCTCGGGCTGCGGCTCAGAGAGCTTCGTGAGTCAAGTCCCGGCGTCAGACTCACCGGTATCGCTCTCGCCGAACGGCTCGGCTGGACGCAGAGCAAGGTGTCCAAGCTGGAGAACGGACGCCAGACCGCCACTGTCGAGGATCTGCGGGCTTGGGCGGACGCGACCGGGCAGCCGGAGTCCTTCGAGGAGCTGCGCACACAGCTCAGGAGTTTCGAGTCTCGCGTGCGCTCCTGGCACCGCCGGCTCGCGTCCGGCCACCGCCCTGTACAGGAGACGTGGAACGCGTTGGTGGCGCAGGCCCGGGAGATCCACACCTGGGAGAACACCATGGTCTCCGGGATGCTTCAGACAGCCGACTACGCCAGGCATGTGTTCACCGCCTACTCGGGTCTTCAGAAGTCACCGAGGGACACCGACGACGCCGTGCGCGCCCGCCTCAAGCGTCAGGAGTGGATCCATGAGCCGGGCCACCGGTTCAGGCTCCTGATGTGGGAGGCGGCCCTGCGTACCCGCATCTGCCCACCGCCGGTCCTCGCCGCGCAGCTCGACCGGCTGTCGGGCCTGATCGGCATGGACACCGTGTCTCTCGGCATAGTCCCGCTCGAAGCGCCCGTGACGATCCCGCCGGCCAACTCGTTCTGGATCATCGACAGCAGGCTTGCCATCACCGAGGACTGGCACGCGGAACTCTGGCTGGACGACGCGCCCACGGTCACGACGTACCAGCGGGTGTGGCAGAGCCTGAACGAGTCCGCCCTCTACGGCGCCGACGCCCAGCGCCTGATCACGGTGGCTCGTCGCACACTCCTGGCGTAGGACCGCCGGCCAAGCGTGCTTCCCGGCAGCCGGGTGCCTCACGCCGGGGATCGTCTGCCGGTGCCGCTTCTTCCCGCGCGGCGCGTGGCGTTCCGTGCGAACCGGCCCGCGATCCGGGCCATCAGGCACTCGAACACCTCCTGCCGGCGGGCGGGGCTACGCTGTGGCCGGCGGCCCGGTCTGCACACTCCGATGATCCACGGTGGCCGCACCCGTCTCCACAGCGCGTCAGGGGCGCGCGGGGTCTGCCTGCCGTCATGTGTCCGGAGGATTTGTGCGACGTGGCGAAGTCTGGTGGGTCCAGTTCGACGAGCGGAGGTTGGTCGTACTGCTGTCGGGAGACGACACGTCCGCGATCCGGGTGATGCAGGTCGTCGCTCCTGCGGGTGTCGACATCAGCGGTCTGGGCATCGAGGTGCCGGTCGGCGCCGGTGAAGGGCTGCCGTTCGAAGGCGTGTTGCGGCTCGCGTTCCCGCGTCCGGGCTTCACGCCGTGCACCTGGCTGACCACGGTGTACCGGGGCGACCTGATCGAGCGGGCGGCCATCCTGTCCTCCGTGAAGCTCAGCGAGATCGACGACGCCCTCCGGCTCGCTGAGCAGGCGCAGGAGCGGACTCCGGTCACGGCCGAGAAGCTCGGCGGGATGAGGGATGCCCTCCGTCTCGGTGAACTCGGGTAGGCGGAGGAGGAGCCGACGCTCGCGAGGCCGGCCACCTGCCGCCACCGACGGGGGTGCCCAGCCCCGAGCGCCGGGCCCCGCCCCACGACAGGGGCGGCCGCCCCTGGCCCGTCCGGGGGCACCTCCCAGAGGCAGCTCTGGGGGAGTTGGAGGACGGACCCTGTGCGACAGGACCCCGCACGGTGCGGGCCACGGTCGGGGGGCGGCCCCCCCCCCCCCCCCGCCCCCCCCCCCCGGCCCCCCGGCGCAGAGG
>NZ_JBEOYB010000083.1:0-29274 GCF_040296845.1 Streptomyces sp. NPDC001985 | reverse complement strand
AACCCACTTCGGCGCGGGAATCGTCAAGGGCACCGCCGGGCTGGTCACCTTCGTCCGCGGCCTCAACCCCCTCGACCCGTACAACCTCACCCACCCCGCCGAGTACGCCCTCGCCCTCAACAACACCGCCGCCGGCCTCGTCCAGGTCGCCAACGACCCGGTGGGCGCCGGCAAACAGATGATCACCGGCTTCATGAAGGACCCCGCCGAGGGCCTCGGCCGGCTCGTCCCCGACCTCCTGCTCACCGCCGCCACCGGCGGCGCCGGAGCCGGCGTCAAAGGCATCCGCACCGCGAAAGAGGCCGCCGACCTCGCCACCGACACCCGCCGGACCGTCGACAGCAACCCACCCGGCACCCACAACCGCACCGACAGCGAGAAGACCACCGGCGGCACCGACCCCGTCGACCTCGCCACCGGCCGGATGTTCCTCCCCCAGACCGATGTGACCCTGCCCGGCACCCTCCCCCTCACCTTCACCCGCCGCGCCGAATCCGGCTACACCGCCGGCCGGTTCTTCGGCCCCTCCTGGGCCTCCACCATCGACGAACGCCTGGAAATCGACACAATCGGCGTCCTCCACATCACCGACCACGGCCAACTGATCACCTACCCCCACCCCGTCCCCGGCCGCCCCGTCCTCCCCGGGACGGGAACCGCCCGCCACGCGCTCGCCCGCCTCGACAACGGCGACTACACGATCACCGACCCGGACACCGGCCGCACCCGCCTCTACACCGCGCCGCCCGGGGAACCCGGCGGGGACGGCACGGCGTGGCTGGCGCAGATCAGCGACCGCAACCTCAACACCATCACCTTCGACCGCACCGACAACGGCACACCCCTGGCCCTGGTCCACTCCGCCGGCTACCACCTGACCCTCACCACCGCCGGAGGCCACGTCACCGCACTGGCGCTGCTGGACCAGGGAGAGAGCCGCCCGGTCAGGTCGTACGGCTACACGGACGGCAACCTCACCGAGGTCACCAAACCCTCCGGCGCCACCCTCACCCTCGCGTACGACGCCCACCACCGCATCACGGCCTGGACCGACTCCAACAGCAGCCGCTACGACTACACCTACGACCACCTTCACCGCGTGATCGCCGAAGGCGGCGAGGCCGGCCACTTCCGGCTCACCCTGACCTACACCGACCCCGACCCCGACACCGGCCACCGCACCACCACCCTGACCACAGCCGAAGGCCACACCACCCGCCATCTCATCGGCGACGGCTGCCGGGTGCTGGCCACCACGGACCCACTCGGCCACACCACCCGTTTCACCCACGACACCCGGGGCAATCCGCTGACACGCACCGACCCACTCGGACGGACCACGGCATACGCCTACGACGAGGAAGGCAGACTCGCTGTCGTCACCCGGGCGGACGGCGCCGAACTGCGAGCGGTCCGCGGTGATCCGAGCCGGCTCACCGAGGTCACCGAGGTCGCTGAGGTCATCGACTACGACGGCACCCGTCTGCGCCAGGAGCACGACGAACGCGGCAACCGGACCGCGGTCACGGACCAGGCCGGCCACACGTCGCGCTACACCTACAACGGGAACGGCCATCTCTCCTCGATCACCGACGCGCTCGGCGCGGTGACCACGGTCCGCTGCGACCGTGCCGGGCTCCTCCTCGAAGTGTCCGATCCGCTCGGCGGCACCACCCGGTACGAGCGGGACGCCTTCGGCCGCACCGTACGCGTCACGGACCCTCTGGGAGCGACCACACAGCTCGACTGGAACGCCGACGGTGAACCGGCCCGCCGCACCGGACCGGACGGCTCCGTGGAGAGCTGGACGCACGACGGCGAGGGGAACTGCGTCAGCCACACCGATGCCAGCGGGCTGACCACCCGCTTCGAGTACACCCACTTCGATCTGCTGGCGGCCCGCACCGGCCCGGACGGGGTGCGGTACACCTTCCGGCACGACGCCGAGGCGCGGCTCACCGGGGTCACCAATCCGGCCGGCCGGAGCTGGACCTATGCCTACGACCCGGCCGGGCGGCTCATCTCCGAGACGGACTTCGACGGCCGGACCCTCACCTACGGCCTCGATGCCGCCGGGCGGGTCACGAGCCGTACCGACGCGACCGGCGGGGTGATCACCTTCGTACGCGACCTCTTCGGCCGCGTGACCCGGAAGGAAGCGGGCGGCGCCGCGACGACCTACGCCTACGACGCGGCCGGGCGTCTCGTCCACGCGATCGGGCCGGACAGCGAGCTCGTCCATCAGTACGACCGGCGCGGGCTGCTCAAGACCGAGATGGTCAATGGCCAGGTCACCACGTACGGATACGACAGAGCGGGCCGTCGCGTCCACCGGATCACTCCCACCGGGCATCGCACCACCTACGGATACGACGCCGGCGGACGACGCAGCCATCTCACCCCGGGCGGCCACCGCATCACCTTCGCGCACGACGCGGCCGGGCGGGAGCGCGAACGCGTCTACGGCGGCGCACTCACCGTCGCCTCGGCGTGGGACCCGGCAGGCCGCCTCGTCGCCCAGCACCTCTCCACGGGCGACCGCGTCCTCAACCGGCGCACCTACGGCTACCGGGCGGACGGCCACCTCACCGCGGTCGACGACGCGCTCCGCGGCCCGTCCCGCTTCGAACTCGACACGGCCGGCCATGTCATCGCCGTTTCGGCAGCTGACTGGACCGAGTCCTACGCCTACGACGACCTCGGCAACCAGACCTCGGCCTCCTGGCCCACGACCCACCCCGGCCACGATGCCACCGGACCCCGGGTCTACCACGGCACCGCCCTGACGAGGGCGGGAAGCATCCGCTACGAGCACGACGCCCTCGGCCGCATCACCCTGCGCCAGAAGACCCGGCTGTCACGCAAACCCGACACCTGGCGCTATGAGTGGGACGCCGAGGACCGCCTCACCGGCGTCGTCACCCCGGACGGCACCCGCTGGCGCTATCTCCACGACCCGGTCGGCCGCCGCACCGCCAAGCAACGCCTCGCCACCGATGGCCGGACCGTCGTCGAGGAGACCCGCTTCACCTGGGACGGCACCACCCTCTGCGAGCAGACCAGCACCGGCCCGGGGCTCCCCCGCCCCGTCAGCCTGACCTGGGACCACCACGGTCCGCGCCCGCTCGCCCAGACCGAACGCATCCTCGGCACCGACACCCCCCAAGCGGTGATCGATGAACGCTTCTTCGCCATCGCCACCGATCTCGTCGGCACCCCCACCGAACTCATCGACGAAACGGGCGACATCGCCTGGCGCACCCGCACCACCCTCTGGGGCACCACCACCTGGAACGCCGACGCCACCACCTACACACCCCTCCGCTTCCCCGGCCAGTACCACGACCCGGAAACCGGCCTCCACTACAACTACTTCCGCCACTACGACCCGGAAACCGCCCGCTACCTCACCCCGGACCCGCTGGGACTGGCCCCGGCACCCAACCCGATCGCCTATGTCCACAACCCGCACAGCCGGGTCGACCCCCTGGGCCTCGCACCCGGCCTGTGCCCCGAGCGCATCGAGGGCGGAGGCTGGGACACCCGAGGGAAGAACCCGCTGAACATCGTTCCGCCGGACGCGTCGGTCCGCCAACTGACTCCCGACCCGAACGGAGGAGCGCAAAAGGGCGTCGAATACAAATGGACCGACCCGATCACCGGTAACGCAGTCCGCATGCGCATCCATGACGCGGACAAAACCGCACCCGAGGGATCTCACGCATACAATGGGGACATCTACAGGATCTCCATCGGCGGAAGATACCAGGACGAGTCCGGAGTGCTGCACCACCGGCAGGTCCACAACGAAAGAAGCCCGCACTACAACCCCGATGCCGCGAACAGCACCCATATCCCCTGGCCCAGCGAGTACCGGCTACCCTACTAGTTCGACGGAGCAGCCATGCCCCTCACCGCAGGACAACTGCGTGAGCTTGTCCGCCAAGTGACGGATACGGACCCCAAGCAGCGAGAACTCGGAGCGGACCGCGTTTCCGACTGGCTGGGAAGCTACTCACCGAGCGACATCAACACGCTCTGCGGAATCCTCTCCATGAGTGCGGCAGTCGAGGACAATTCCGCCACGGCCGAGGCACAGTTGAACGCACTCACCGAATTGGGATCGACCGGTTCCGTGCACGCGGAATACATCTCACGGCTCCGGGAGATCAATCTGGATCGCCTTCACCCGAATCTCGTGGAATATGTGAACGACCTCCTGGAAACCCCTTGAGTTTCCCCGCGGACAGCTGAACTCCGGTGCGGGCACGAAGAGGCCGGTTGCCCGTGCCCGGGCAACCGGCCTCTCATCCGTTACGGCACGAGCCGCAGCAGGCGGTTCGGGGAGCCGGTGCCGATGGAGGTGAGGACGTTGGGGGTCGCGCCGTTCACGAGGGCGGTGGAGACGGCCGCCGGGGAAGCGCCGGGGTGGCTGGTCAGATAGATCGCGGCGGCGCCGGAGACGTGCGGCGCGGCGAAGGAAGTGCCGTTGCCCGTGTAGGTGGCGGTGTCGGAGTTGTTCCAGCCCGCCGTGATGTCGGAGCCCGGGGCGAAGATGTCCACGACCGGGCCGTAGTTGGAGTAGCTCGCCTTGGCGTCGGTCCTGGTCGTCGCGCCGACGGTGATCGCGGTGGCCACCCGGGCGGGGGAGTAGTTGGAGGCGGGGGCCGCCGAGTTGCCGGCGGCGATGGAGTACGTCACGCCCGCCGCGATCGACCGGCTCACCGCGTTGTCCAGCGCGGTGCTGGGGCCGCCGCCGAGCGACACGTTCGCGATGGAGTTGGCGACACGGTTGGCGGTGATCCAGTCGACACCGGCGATGACCCCGGCGGTGGTGCCGGAGCCATTGTTGCCGAGGACCCGGACCGCGACGATCTTCGCCTTCTTCGCCACCCCGTAGGTGGTCCCGGCGGCGGTGGTGGCGACATGGGTGCCGTGGCCGTAGCCGTCCTGGGCGATGTTGTCGTTGTCGATGAAGTCGTAGCCGTTGAAGGCCCGTCCGGCGATCTGCTGGTGGCTGATGCGCACCCCGGTGTCGAGGACGAAGACGGTCGCGCCGCCGCCGGCCGAGTCCGGGTAGGTGTAGGTGCCGTTCAGCGGGAGGTTGGCCTGGTCGATCCGGTCGAGACCCCAGGGCGCGTTGGTCTGGGTGGCGGTCGAGTGGACCCGCTGGTCCTGCTCGACCGAGGCGACCGCCGGATCGGCGGCGAGGCGCCTGGCCTCGGTGGCGCTGAGCGCGGCGGCGTAGCCGTTCAGGGCCGAGGTGTAGGTGCGCTTGATCTGGCCGCCGTAGCCGGCTATCAGCTGCTTGCCGCGGGCCTCGGAGGCCTGGAAACCGGCCGTCCGCTTCAGCGTGACGATATAGCTTCCGGGCACCGCGCCGGCCGCCCCGGCGTGCAGGACTCTGCCTTCCGGCTGGGCCGCCTGAGCGGGTAAGGCGGTGCCCGCTCCGACCGTCAACGCCACAGTCGCCGCGGTGGCGATCGCCGCGGCGACGCGCCGCCTGGTGGTGCGCACTGCTGCCATGGGGAGGTCCTCCTCGGACGGTGGCGCGCCTCCGGGTGGGGCGCGTCCAGTGGGTGCGGCGGTACGGGGTTCGTCCGCCGCACCCGACGATGGCGCGGTGTTCCGGGGCGGAGCAAGGAGGGACGAGAAGCTGTCATGAGCGCGACATGTTGCGTGACGGGCGTCAACTCGCCGTACACACGGCGCAATACGGCCGTCGTCTGTTGTGCACGATCCAGGGCGGGCGGGGGGAGCCGTACCGGCGGGCGGGGGGGGGGTGCGCGGTGCGAGCGGGGGGGAGCGGTACCGGCGGGCGGGGGTGCGCGGTGGGGGGTGCCGGCGGGCGCCGGTCAGGTCGCGTTCAGCGCCACCGTCGGATGGAGGCGGGAGGCGCGGACCGCCGGGTAGAGACCCGCGATCACACCGATCAGCAGGGTCGCGGCGAGACCGCCCGCCAGCGACCACGGCGGGACCACCGCCGTCCAGCCCTGGACCCGCGCGAAGGCGTGGGTCGCCGCCGCGCCCAGCAGGGCTCCCGTCACACCGCCCAGACCCGAGAGCAGCAGGGACTCGGTCAGGAACTGGAGCCGGACCGCGTTGCGGGTCGCGCCCAGGGAGCGGCGCAGACCGATCTCCCGGCGGCGCTCCAGAACGGAGATGACCATGGTGTTGGCAACGCCCACCCCGCCGACCAGAAGGGCCACGGCGCCCAGGCCGAGCATCAGGGCCGTCAGCCCCTCGTCGGTGGCGGCCTTGGCGGCCAGCGCGTCCGACGGGCGGGAGACCTTGATGCCCGCACCGCCGCCGCCGGGGTCGACGGTGCGGGCCAGGACCGCGCGCACCTCCTCCACCGAGGCGTCCGTGGAGCGCTCGAAAACGGTGGTGGGGTGGCCGTCGAAGCCGAAGTACCGCTCGGCCGCGGGGAAGCCCACCATCGCCACCCGGTCCAGGACGGGGACCAGTTCAAGGGGTTTCAGGATGCCGACCACCACCACCCGGGTGTCGTTCATCATGATCGTCTCGCCGATGCGGACGACACCGAGGCGCTCCGCCGCCACCGCGCCGAGAACCGTCGTGGGGAGGCGTTCGCCGCCCGGGGTCAGCCAGGTGCCCCGGGCGACCTCGCCACCGAGGGCGGAGAGCAGGTCGAGACGGGCCGCCTGGGTCGTGACACCGGCGGTGCGCTCCTGCGGGACCAGGTCGCTGCGGCGGACGCGGGCGTCGACATCGGCGGTGGCCGTGGCGTGCTGCACCGGGCCGATGCGCTCGACCATCGCGACCGCGTTCCGGGGGAGCCTGATCGCCTTCCCGGCCGGGTCCTCGCCCGCCTCGGCGGTGAGGAGGTTGGTGCCGAGGCGGTCGAGCCGGGCCATCAGATCCGCGCGGCTCGACTCGGAGAGGCCGACCACCGCGACCATGGTCGCGATGCCGATGGCGATACCGAGCGCGGAGAGCACCACGCGTGCGCGCCGCGCGCGCAGCCCGACCGCGCCGACCCGGAGGATGTCGCCGAGGGAGAGGCGGGAGGGTTTGAGGGTGTCTCTCATGGGGTGGTGCCTTCCGCTCGGGCGGCACGGGCGGCACGGGCGGAGCCGGCCGAGCGGGTCGCGGGTGACCCGTCGGCCATGACCGCGCCGGGCCCGTCCGCACGCGCACCACCGGCGCCGGACTCATCCCCGACGACGACGGCAACCTCCGCCGCACGGACCGCACCGGACCCCTCCGCACGATCAGCACGCACCTCCTCGGCACGCACCGCCCATGCCTCTCCCCCGCGCACACCGCGACCGGCACGGGCCCCGTCGGCCGGGACCGCACCGGACCCACCCGCACGATCAGCACACACCTCCTCGGCACGCACCACACGCGCCCCTCCCCCGCGCACACCGCTACCGGCACGGGCCCCGTCGGCCGGGACCGCGGCGGGCCCGGCAGGCCCCGTGTCCGAGACGATCTCGCCGTCCCTGAAGCGCACCCTCCTCGGCAGCGAGGCCGCGATCCCGGTGTCGTGGGTGATCACACAGATCGTGGTGGACTCGGCGTTCAGCTCGCGCAGCAACTCCATGACGATCTCGCCTGACGCGGTGTCCAGCGCCCCGGTCGGCTCGTCCGCCAGCAGCAGCCGGGGGTTGCCGACGACGGCGCGGGCGATGGCCACGCGCTGCTTCTCGCCGCCCGAGAGTTCGCCCGGGGTGTGCGAACGGCGGTGGTCCAGCCCCACCCGGGCGAGCGCCTCGCGGGCCCGGGCGCGCCGCTGCCCGCGCGGTACACCCGCGTACAGCAGTCCGTCGGCGACGTTGTCCACCGCGTCGCGCCCCGCCGCCAGGTGGAAGTGCTGGAAGACGAAGCCGATATGGCGGGCGCGCAGGGCGGAGAGCCGGGAGTCGGAGAGCCGGGACACATCGTGGCCGGCGATCCGGACGGTGCCGGTGGTGGGCTTGTCGAGAGTGCCCATGACCTGGAGCATCGTGGATTTGCCGGAGCCGGACGGGCCGACGACGGCCACCAGTTCGCCCGCGCCGACGGTGAGGTTCACCGCGCGCAGGGCGTGGACACCGCCGGGGTAGGACTTGCCGAGGTCCCGCAGTTCGATCACCGGGGTGTCCGTCATGACCTCGCCACTCCCACCCGCAGACCCTCGCGCACATCCGGGCCGCTGACCTCGATCTTCCCGTCGGCGGTCATCCCGGTCTCCACCCGCACCATCGTCGAGCCGGCGCCCCGGACGATCTCCAGGCCGTAGCCGCCGTCCTCGCCGCGCAGGGCGACGACCGCCTCGACCGGAACCGCGAGCACGCCCTCGCGCGCCTCGCTGACGAAGCTCACGCTCGCGGTCCCCCTGGCGTCCTCGCCGGAGGCCGCGCGCGCACCGCCGTTCAGGACGATCTCGACGGTGATGCCGTCCTGGGCGCCCGCGCCGGCGCCCTCGCCCTCCCCGCCGCCGTCCGCCTCGGGGCGCACCGTCCCGATGACCTTGCCGGTCGCGGTCCGCCCGCTCGGCAGGGCGACCTCGACCCTGGTCCCCTTCGAGGTGAGCGGACCGTCCGTCTGCTCCAGTTCCGCCCGTACGACGGGCTGGGTGGAGGCGATCGTCAGCACCTGCCCGCCGGGGGCGACCTGGTCGGCGAGTGCGGCGTCGGCGGAGGCCACCTTCACCCGGCCGGGCTGGAAGACGACATCGCCCCGGCCGACCCTGCCGGTGGTCTCGCGGTTCAGGGACTTCTGCCACCGCTTGACGGCGTCCGCGGTGTCCTCGCCGTACCAGATGTCGACGGCGAGCCCCGCCCCGTACCCCAGATCCCGCAGATTGCGCTCCAGTTGGAGGACGTCGCTGCCCCGGTCGCCCTCCTTCATCTCCCGGAACATCGGGACCGGCCCGTAGAGGAGGGTGACGGGCTTGTCGTTCAGCTCGTACAGCGCCTGGCCCAGGGACAGCGTCCGGCCCTCCTCCGCCGCCACCGTGACGGTGCCCTCGACGGCGGACCTGACGGCGCGGCGCTGGGCGAAGTCGAGCCGGCCGTCGACCGTCTTGGACTGGACGAGATCCGTCCGTACGACCTTCGCGGTGGCGGGCGGGCGGTCGCCCGCGCCGCCGGAGGGGCCGGGGCCGCCGCCGTCGCCCAGCAGGAGCGCTCCCCCGGCGACAGCGGCGGCGACGGTCGCGGCGCCGAGGGTGAGGGTGAGCGGGGCGGCGCGGAGCCTCACTGCATACCGCCGGCGGCGTCGATCAGCTTGGACGCGCACGCCCTCTCGGCCTTCTTGTACGCCGGGGAGTGCGGGTCGAGCACCGGGGACGCCGGGCTCGGGTCGCCGCCGGGGATCACCCTGCCGCCGCTCATGGTGGGGTTGGTGAACCGGGAGAGCCCGTTGTCCCGCATGCACGTGGCGTGCGCGAGCATCGACTCGTACGCCTTCTGCTCGTCGCGTTCGGGCTCGGCGTCCATCGCGGCCTGGAGTTCCGGGAGGCAGACATTGTCCCGGCCGGCCTTGATGCCGGAGTTGCGGCCGGGCCGGGAGCCGATCTCATTGATCCTCGTCCAGTCGGGATAGCCGCTGAGCCTGGGATCGGGGTAGTCCTTGTAGCCGCCCCTGGCGCGCATGCACTGGACGAACGTCACCTGGGCGTCGTAGTAGGCGCTCTTGCCCCTCGGCCGGGACTCCGCGCCCGGACCGCTCCCGCCTCCGCCCCCGCTCTCCGGGGCGCTCGCGGACGGCTCCCCGGGCACATCGGCGACCGCCTCGCTCCTCTCCGGCCCGCCGGAACTGTCGCCGGTGCCGCCGCAGGCCACCGAGAGGGCGAGGAGGGGAGCCGCGACGAGCGCGGTCAGCCGCAGCCGGGCGGCGGGACGGGAGGGTGTCTTCAGGCTCATGGCCCCACCCTCGCCATGCCACGTGATGGCCCTTCCATGGCCACATGATGGGAACGTAACAATGCTCCCGACCTGCGTATCCGTCCCCGGCCCGGGTGCCCGGAGACGGGCGGCGGTGCCCATAATCGACCGCATGCCGCATGTGCTGCTCATCGAGGACGACGCGTCCGTACGGGACGGAATGGAGCTCGTGCTGCGCCGGCACGGGTACGGCATCGACACGGCCGCCACCGGCGAGGAGGCCCTCGCCCTGCTGGACGGGCCGCGCGGCGCGTCGGTCGAACTGGCGGTACTGGACCTGATGCTGCCCGGCATGGACGGCTTCGAGGTGTGCCGGCGCATCCGCGCCAGGACCACCACCCTGCCGGTCATCATGCTGACCGCGCGCGGAGACGACCACGACATCGTCACGGGCCTGGAGGCGGGCGCCGACGACTATGTGGTGAAGCCGGTCACCGCCCCCGTGCTGGAGGCCCGCATCCGGGCGGCGCTGCGCCGGGCGGAGCCGGCCGCTCGGCGGGGTTCGGACGCCGATCTCGCGGGGCTGGTGATCGACCGGGCCGGGCTGACCGTCACCAAGCACGGCGCCCCGGTGCCGCTGCCCCCCACCGAGCTGCGGCTGCTGCTGGAGCTGTCGGCCTCCCCCGGCCGGGTCTTCAGCCGGGAGCAGCTCCTCCAGTCGGTCTGGGACCACACCTTTCTGAGCGACTCCCGGCTGGTGGACGCGGCGGTCGGCCGGCTGCGGGCGAAGCTGGAGGACATACCGGCGAAGCCCCGGTACGTCCAGACGGTGCGGGGCTTCGGCTACCGCTTCGGGCCGCTGTGAGCGGCGGGCGGCGCGGGGAGCGCGAGGAGCGCAAGGAGCGCGGGCGGCCGGGGCGGCGCGGGGAGCGCGAGGAGCGCGGGCGGCCGGGGCGGCGCGGCGGCTCCGGGTGGCGGCGGCCCCGGCGGCTCGTCGGCTCCGGGTGGCGGCGGCCCCGGCGGCTCGTCGGCGGGCTGCGGCTGCGGCTCGTCGTCGCCTTCGTGATCGTCGCCCTGGCCAGCGCGGTGACCGCGACCGCCCTCGCCTACCGGGACGCCCGCACCGCCGTGCTCCAGCGCACCCAGAACGCCGCAGTCGACGACATCCGCCAGCGGGTCGGCGCGGTCGCCGCCGACTTCGATCTGCCGCCCGACCAGCGGTCGCTGGCCCGTTTCGCGGCGAAGGTGTCGGAGGGCATCGGCGCCCGGATCGTCGTCGCCCGCTACCAGGACCTCTCCGCCGTCTCCGACGCGCTCGCCGAGACGGAGGGCCGGATCACCACCGAGCTGCGCGCCGCCGTGCGCGCCGGTGAGGGGGCCCGGTTCCAGCGGGTGATGTGGCGCGGCGAGCCCTATCTGACCGTCGGGATGCCCGTGCGGTACGCCGACGGGGACCGCCGCACCTCCGGTCTGGAGGTCTTCGCCATCACCGATCTGCGGGCCGAGCGCGACGACACGGCCGCTCTGCTGGACTCGGTGCGGGCGGGCACCGTGCCGGTGGTGGTGCTCGCCGCCGTCCTGGCGCTGCTGGCCGCGGGGACGGTGCTGCGCCCGGTGCGGAAGCTGGGCCGGGCCACCCGGGAGCTGGCCGCCGGGGACCTGGGCAGCCGGGTCGCGGTCACCGGCCACGACGAGCTGGCGGAGCTGGCGCGGACGTTCAACGAGACCGCCGACGCGCTCCAGGCGTCCGACGCGGAGCTGCGCGAGCAGGAGGCGAAGGCGCGCCGCTTCGTCGCGGACGTCTCGCACGAACTGCGCACCCCGCTCGCGGCGATGACGATGGTGGCGACGGTGCTGGAGGAGGACGCCGACCAGCTCCCGCCGGACGCGGCGCGCGCGGCCCGCACCGTCGGCGCGGAGACGGCCCGGCTGGCGAGGCTGGTCGACGATCTGATGGAGATCTCCCGCTTCGACGCGAAGGCGGCCCGGCTGAACGCGGCCGAGACGGATCTCGCCGACACGGTACGGGCGTCTCTGGAGCTGCGGCGCTGGACGGACCGGGTGGAGACGGAGCTGGACGAGGGCGTACGGGCGGTGGTGGACCGGCGCCGGGTCGATGTGATCGTCGCGAATCTGGTGGGGAACGCGCTGCGGCACGGCGCGCCGCCGGTCACCGTGGGGCTCACGGCGGACGGCCCGTGGGTGGTCCTGTCGGTGGCCGACCGCGGCCCGGGGCTGCCGCCGGCGGCGCGGCAGCGGGTCTTCGACCGGTTCTACAAGGCGGACGCGGCCCGCACGCGCGGCGCCGTCGACGACAGCGGGCAGGGCAGCGGCCTCGGAACGGCCATCGCGCTGGAGAACGCGCGGCTGCACGGCGGCACGATCGAGGTGGCCGGCGCACCGGGCGGCGGCGCGCTCTTCACCCTGCGGCTGCCGCTGCGCGGGGCGGAGGAGGGTACGCGGTGAGGGCCGGGCGAGGGGTCGTGGCCGGCGTGCTGGCGGTGGCCCTCCTGGGCTGCGGCGTCCAGCCGACCGGGGTGGTGGGCGCGGGTGAGCCGGCGTCCGGGCTGACGCGCGGGATGCGGCTGTACTTCGCGTCCGACGGCGGGCTGCGCAGTGTGCCGCTGATCGACAGGAGGCTCGGGAACCTCGGCGCGGTGGTGAAGCTGCTCGCCCAGGGCCCGTCGCTCGCGGAGCGGCAGGACGGTCTGACCACGCTGGTGAACGGTCTCGGCGGCTACACGGTCAGCGGCGAGGGCGACCGGGTCACCGTGGGCCTCGTGGGCGCGTACACCCTGACGGGCGGTGAGCAGGCCAAGGGCCAGCTGGTGTGCAGTCTGGCGCGCGGCCAGTCCGTGCTCGACCCGCGGGTCGAGGCGGACGAGGTCGAGGTCACCTTCCGCCCCACCGAGGGACCGGAGCTGGGCCCGTACACCTGTGAGACCTTTCTCAGCGGGTGAGGCGGGCGCGGGGCGCGCGGTGCCGGGAGGCCGGGCCCGGAGTGCCCGCCGCCGGGAGGCCGGGCGCGGGGCGGGCGGTGGCGGGGAAGCCCGCGCGCCGCGCCGGAAACGCTGTCCTCCCGGCCGATCAATATCTGTCGCGGTGGGATGAGAATTCACCGCAAGGCGCCATGAGAGTTTCTGGCACAACAGGCGGAGCAGAATTAATTACCACACCCGGCGGGTTCCGGCGTGCTACTGTCGATCTCAGTTGCAGTTTTGATTCCCAGAACTTCTAGCGCCTCCACCAGCCCTCACAGGCCGATGGGAGTGCTTCTGTATTTCCGGTCTTTTTCCGGGCGGGGCAATCATCGCGGCGACGCGGAGTCCACACGGTGTGGGCTCCGGGCACTGCCCCGAAGGAGAAATTGACATGGCTGCTGGTACCGTTAAGTGGTTCAACGCTGAAAAGGGTTTTGGCTTCATCGAGCAGGATGGTGGCGGCCCTGACGTGTTCGCCCACTACTCGAACATCGCCGCCCAGGGCTTCCGCGAGCTGCAGGAGGGCCAGAAGGTGAACTTCGACATCGCGCAGGGCCAGAAGGGCCCGACGGCCGAGAACATCGTTCCCGCCTGACGCTGACGCGCACTTCGCAGCTGGGGCCCGCACCTTGGGGTGCGGGCCCCAGCTCGTTGCATTTCTCCATGATTCCGCCGGGCGCACCGGCCCACTCGGGCCACCCGTCCCCCCGGATTCGCTTTCGCATGACACCCGGCTCGTTCACGCGGTTCTCTGCGCTGCTCATCAGCTGCGGGAACCCCTTGATACGTGCCGTATCGAGGAAGGTTCCGCATGAACCGCACACGTACGAATAACCGCACGAATAATCGCTCGAACGAGCGCCCGACCGAGCGTTTCACCCGCACCAGGTCGGGAGGCACGGGGTCCGGTTCGGGCGCGGGCCGGAGCGGCAACCGCTCCGGCGGACCGCGCCGTTCCGGTGGCCCGGCCCGGCGGACCCGGTCCCAGTCGGGCGAGTTCGCGCTGCCGGTGACGGTCACGCCCGCGCTGCCCGCCGTGGAGGCGTTCGCCGACCTCGCGATGCCGAGGCCGCTGCTGGCGGCGCTGACCACCGAGGGTGTGAGCGTCCCCTTCCCCATCCAGGCGGCGACCCTGCCGAACTCCCTCGCGGGCCGCGATGTGCTCGGCCGCGGGCGCACCGGATCGGGAAAGACCCTCGCCTTCGGCCTCGCGCTGCTCGCCAGGACCGAGGGCCGGCGCGCCGAGCCCCGGCAGCCGCTGGGCCTGGTCCTCGTCCCCACCCGTGAGCTGGCCCAGCAGGTCACCGACGCCCTCACCCCCTACGCGCGCTCGCTGAAGCTGCGGCTGGCGACCGTGGTCGGCGGGATGCCGATCGGCCGGCAGGCCGGCGCGATCCGCGCCGGGGCGGAGATCGTCGTCGCGACCCCGGGCCGGCTGAAGGACCTCATCGACCGCGGCGACTGCCGGCTGGACCAGGTCGGCATCACCGTCCTGGACGAGGCGGACCAGATGGCCGATATGGGCTTCATGCCGCAGGTCACCGCGCTGCTCGACCAGGTGAACCCGGACGGGCAGCGGATGCTCTTCTCGGCCACGCTGGACCGCAACGTGGATCTGCTGGTGCGCCGCTACCTCAGCGACCCGGTGGTGCACTCCGTCGACCCGTCCGCGGGTGCGGTCACGACGATGGAGCACCATGTGCTGCACGTCCACGGCACCGACAAGCACCGGACAACCACCGAGATCGCCGCCCGCGAGGGACGGGTGATCATGTTCCTGGACACCAAGCACGCCGTGGACAAGCTCACCGTCCATCTGCTGAACAGCGGGGTGCGGGCCGCGGCGCTGCACGGCGGGAAGTCCCAGCCGCAGCGCACCCGGACCCTGACCCAGTTCAAGAACGGCCTGGTGACCGTGTTGGTGGCCACCAATGTCGCCGCGCGCGGCATCCATGTCGACAACCTCGACCTGGTGGTGAACGTCGACCCGCCGAGCGACCACAAGGACTATCTGCACCGCGGCGGCCGGACCGCCCGGGCCGGTGAGTCCGGCAGCGTGGTCACCCTGGTCACCCCGCAGCAGCGCCGTGACATGGTGCGGCTGATGGCGGACGCCGGGATTCGCCCGCAGACCACCGAGGTCCGCTCCGGCGAGGAGGCGCTGAGCCGCATCACCGGCGCGCGCACCCCCTCCGGCGTACCGGTCGTCATCAAGGCGCCGGTGGCCGAGCGCCCCAAGCGCGCGGGCGGCGGGACCGGCTCCCGCACCCGGCGCGGCCGTACCGCCCAGCGCCCGCGCACCGGCGGCGGCACCGGACAGACGGGCCGGCGCCCCTCCCAGCGGGGCTCCGCTCTCGGCTCCGCGGCCTGACACAGGCCCCCGGGCCGCGCCGGTCCCGCCGACCGGTGCGGCCACCGCATCGACAGCCCTTCCCCCTCTTCCCTGTGAGGCATCATGCGCTGCGTTATCGCCCGGTTCCCGTTCGAGCTGACCAAGAGTGGCGTGCTGGAGTCGATGAAGGGCGTCAAGCCCGAGCCGATCACGGGTGACTCGGTGATCATCGGCCGCCGGCACTACCCCGTGAAGCAGGTGGGTGAGGTCATCACCCGGCAGGACCGGCGCGACTTCACCGCCGACGAGGTCACCCGGGCCATGGCGGCCCTGGGCTTCACGTGCCGCGCCCTCCCCAAGGCCGAGCCCGCGCCCGTGCTGACCCCGGTCCAGATGGCGTCGGCGATGCTCGGCGCCCCCGTGCCCGTGTAGCGGATACGGCCGGGGACACGGCACCACCAGAACAGAGCAGCACCAGGGCCCGACCGGCGCACGCCGGTCGGGCCCTGGTCGTGTGCGCCCCCTCCACCGGGGCAGAAGAGAAGAGCCGCAGATTATTTCCCTCCCGCGGCGCGGAAAATCTGATCCCGCCGGAGTAGACATGGGGAAGTGCCGGGGTTACGTTTCTCGCGTGGGCGCCGTCATGGGCATCCAGCGGAAACGAGGGGAGGAATCAGACACCACCGGGACCGCCCCGCCCCCGGGCGGGCCGGCGGAAGGGACGCCGGTGCGGCGGGATCGCCGGCGGATGGTGTTGAATTTCCTTCGGGGCCCTGGTGCCGTACGGCACCGGGGCCCTCGACGCGTCGCACAACGAGGTGAGAATGACAGCAGATACTCCGCTCAGTGGCCGTCTGGACGACGACGACTACCCCGCGTACACGATGGGACGGGCCGCCGAGATGCTCGGCACCACTCCCGGATTCCTCCGGGCCATCGGGGAGGCACGGCTCATCACCCCGCTCCGTTCGGAGGGCGGGCACCGCCGGTACTCGCGCTATCAGCTCCGTGTCGCCGCCCGCGCCCGCGAGCTGGTCGACCAGGGCACCCCGGTGGAGGCCGCCTGCCGCATCGTGATCCTGGAGGACCAGCTGGAGGAGGCCCAGCGGATCAACGCCGAGTACCGGGCCGCGGCGGAGTCGTCCGACAGCCCTCGCTGAGCCCACCGGGCGGGAAGTGCGGAAGCAGCTCCTCCGCCAGTTCGGCCATCACCTCGGCGGCCGGGCGGGTGTTGTGGCGGAGGTTCATCATCAGCTGGTTGACCCCGGCCGCCTCGTGGGCGGCGAAGAGTTCCAGCAGCGGCTCCCGCCCCATCGACCAGCCCTGCGGCAGGGCGCGGGGCGCCGAGCGGGGGTTCTCGTGGAGGACCAGATACCCCGCCTGCGCGTACGGCTTGAACCGCCCGCTGCCCGGCTCGCCGGTGAGCCGGCGCCAGCGCGCGGTGTTGAGGCGCTGCTGTTCGGGGGCGAGCGCGGTGTAGAGCCAGCCGTCGGCGTGCTCGGCCGTCCACTCCAGGGTCTGTCCGCCGCGCCCGGTCATCAGCATCGGCAGCCGCCCGTGACGGGGCTTGGGGATCACTTCCGCTCCGGGGGCGAGCTGCCCCAGGGACGAGGTGTGGCCGTCGGTCGACGTGGACGTGAGATGGCGGAGATACGACCAGCCGTCCCGGAGCCGGGCCGGTCCGCCGGTCCGGGGCACCCCGAAGGCGGGCACCTCCGACGGCCGGTCGCCGCCCGCCAGGCCCAGCAGCATCCGGCCGGACGAGAGCTGGTCCACGGAGGCCGCGGCCTTGGCCACATGGACGGGGTGCCGCAGCGGGAGGACCGTGCTCGCGGTTCCCAGGGTGATGAGCCGGGTGGTGGCGGCGAGCATCCCCAGATAGACCCAGGGGTCGTAGAGCTGGCCGCCGTCGCCCTCGCCCGGGACGAGCAGCGGGACATCGCGCAGCCACAGGGAGGCGAAGCCGGCCTCCTCCGCGGCGGTCGCGAGGGCCAGATGACCCGTCATGGACGGGATGTCGCCGGTGAAGGACTCCAGAGGGGCGATCAGACCGAGCGTCATCCGCCCCGGCGGGAAGGCCCGGGCCATCCCCGGGTGGGCGCTCCCCGGGGCGGGCTCCCGCGCGGAACCGGTGGAACCGGTGGAACCCATGGGCACGGGCGGTGCGGCGGACCCGGCCGGTGCGCTCACCTGGGGACTCCCCCGGCCGGGAACTCGTCGGCCGGCAGGCCCTCCACCGGGTGCTCGCCCCGCAACCGGGCGTTCTCCCGCTCCAGTTCGGCTATCCGGTACCGCAGCGGGCCCAGCACCTCGTCCAGTTCCTCGGCGGTGTAGCGCGGTTCGATGTGCTGGGGGCAGTTCCAGTCGTACGCCTCCACATCGATGACCATCAGCCGCTCGACGGTGGTGCGGTGGCCGCGCGGGGCCGGGGTGCCGGGCGGCCACTCCCGGGGGTCCACCGCGCGGGCCCGGCCCAGTATCTTCAGCCGGCTGCGGGCCGGGTAGTCCATCAGCAGCAGCGCGACCCGGTCGTCGGTGTCGAGATTGCCGGTGGTGATGTACTGCCGGTTCCCCCGGTAGTCGGGGAAGGCGAGGGTGCGGTCGTCCAGGGCGCGCAGAAAGCCCATCGGCCCGCCCCGGTGCTGGACATAGGGCCAGCCGGCGGAGCTGACGCTGGCGAGGTAGAAACTCGTCCGCGTACCGGCGAAGAGCGCCTCGCGCGGGCCGAGGCGGTCGGACTCCTCCGGGCCCAGCGCCATATTCGCGTACGCGCGGCGGCTGCCGTGCTCCTCCTGGTGGCGCTGGACCGGCGGGGTGAAGAGCAGTTGGGCGTATCGGCTGGTCATCGGCGGGCCCCTACCACCAGTAGGTGGGGTAGCGGGCGGTACGGCCACTGCGTCCGGCCACGATGCCGACACCGACCAGGACCAGGGTGGCGAGCAGCAGCAGGCCGAGGAAGAGCAGCGGGGACGGTTCCACGAGGACGGCGATCACCGCGGTGGCGGCGGCGGGTGAGTGCGGGGCGCGGGCCAGCGCCATGGCGCCGATGGCGAGGCCGCCCGCGACCGCCGCCGTCCAGAGGGAGTCGCCCGCGACGGCGACGGCGATCAGTCCGACCGCGCCGGAGATCAGCTGTCCGCCGATGACGCTGCGCGGCTGGGCGAGCGGGAGCGCGGGGGCGGCGAAGACCAGGGCGGCGCTGGCCGCAAGCGGCGGGATGAGGACCTCCTGGTCGAGCACGGTGCCGATGACGACGAGCAGGAGCAGGGCGACGACGCCCCCCAGGGTGGCGACCCCGATGGCCGCGAGCGGAGCCCGCGCGGGAGCCTTCCCGGCCAGGGCGGCCCGCACCCCGCCGGCCGGGGTCCCGGGGGCGGGGGTGGGGGGCGGGGTCGGGGGCGGTGCGGGCTCCGGGGTCCGGCCGGGGGCCGGGGCCGCGGTGGTACCGGAGGTGGGTGTGGTGGACACAGGGCTTCCCTCGGCGAAGGCCGAGCCCTCCCGGGCTCGGGGTGAGCAGGACGGTACCGCTTGAGCTAATGTAAGCGTAGCGAATGATGCATTAGCTCGCACGGGGTTCGCCAGGGGGGCGGGGGTGCGGAGTGCGGGGGCCCGGGGTGCGGGATGCGGTGACCCCCGGGCACCCCGGGGTGCGGGTGCGTCCTCAAACGCCGGACGGGCTGGAGTGGCCGGGCGGGTGGCATGACCTGAACCCCCGGGCGGGCCCGGGGGTGGGTGGGGTCAGAGGATGTTCGCGTACACCTCGTCCGCGACGTCATAACCCAGCTTGAGCGCGGCGGAGTTGTCCCACTCGTAGTGGACGCCGATGTACTTGCGGCTGTCCGCCTTCTCCTTCGCGGCGGCGCTCAGGCTCGGGAAGGAGCGCGTCACGCCCTGCGCCCAGGGGTCGTCCGTGCCACCGGTGAAGGAGAGGTTGTCACGGCCGAAGTAGTTCTTCAGGATGCCGGCCCAGGAGGAGGCGACTCCCGAGTGACCCGAGACATAGCTCGGGAAGTTGGGGGTGAAGCTGTTGCCGGCGAGGTCCTTCTCCAGCGGCTCCCACGTCGGGTCGGCCGTCAGATTCGGGTTGGGCACGAGGTTCGCCTTGTTGATGGCGTCGACCGGGCGCCAGACGTCCCAGTCGGTGTTGTACTTCGAGTCCCAGATGGCGATCGCGCCGTCGGCCAGCGCGGCGGAGGTGAGCCCGAAGAGCCTCGCGCTCTCGAAGGAGCTGGCGTACGGGCGGTACTTGCGGAAGATCACCGCGGTGTGGTCGTACTGCTGTCCCACGGGCTTGTAGGTGCCGTCCACGTCATTGGCCCAGAAGTGCGCCAGCTGGGTCTGGTCCGCGGTGCGCTCGGTCGAGTTCTTGCCGCCGACCCGGCGGATCTCGTTGACCTGGGCGGCGTACTCCGGGCTCCGCAGCAGCGCGTCCGGGGTGGCGAAGCCGCCGATGTTCCCGGGCCGGAACTGCGAACCGGACGTCAGCGCGAACGGCTTGACGCTGCCCCAGTTGGGGGCGCCCGCGGGCTTGCCCGGGGCCGGCTTCCAGTGGCCGGGGAGGTCGGTGACCGTGTACGGGGTCGCGTTCGTCGCGCCGTCCCCGGTGCGGTTGACGATGATGGCGTTCGCCGTCTTCAGGCCGAGCAGCCGGCCCTGCTCGCGCTGGGCGGTGGTGCCGTTGTTGGGCATGGCCAGCGCCGTGGCCAGCTTGGCGTCGAGGTCCGCCACCGGGTAGTTGGGGAACGCGTTCCGCAGCGCGGTGTACGCGGCGTGGTCGATCGCGGTGTTCAGCGCGCCGATGTTGCCGGCCGCCGTGGTGTCCTTGATGACATACGGCCTGCCGATGGTCCTGATGGAGTTCACCGCGTCGTAGATCGCCAGGTCCATCATCGCGCCGCCGCGGGTCAGCGGGCCCGGGGTGCCGCCGACCTGGCGGAAGACGTCCAGGATCGCCTTGTTCCAGTACAGGACGTGGTCGTTGGCGCCGCGCGAGGAGGCCGGCACATGGTGCGATATGGCCTCGGCGGGGTCGGTCGGGGTCGCGGCGGCCGGCGCCATGGAGGTGGTGACCCCGGCGAGGGCCAGCCCGACCACGGCGGCCTTCAGAGCGGTCCTTCTGCCCGGGTGTGCGGAGCGAAGCATGAGGTGGAGCCCCTGTCTCTGGAGGGTTGGGTGACGCCCACGGCACGGACCGGCCGCGGTGCGTTCTCCAGAAATTTATGGCGCGTTCCCGATGTGCCATCGCTGTGATCACAGATGCCAGACATCGAGAATTCCGATGTGGGCCGGAGGGGTTCCGATCGGCGCCGGACGCCCCATGGGCCCCACACGCACCAGTCGACGCTTATAACGGCGTACTTACACTCAAGGCGTTAGGCTGAACCGCACACTGCCGGGCCTGATCGGCTAGGAACAGTGTTCACCGTGGTGGCGGCCGTGGTGGCGGGCGTAATGACGGGCCGCGCGGGCCCGGTTGCCGCATCCGGTGGAGCACCACTCCCTCCGGGAGCGCGCGCGATCGAAGAGGAAGACGCAGCCCGGGGCCGGGCACGGCCGGGGATCGGCACCGGAGGCACCGGCCAGCAACCGCACCACGGCATGCGCGATCTCCGCCTGGACGGCGACGAGAGGAGGGGTGGTACAGATGTTCACGACGGACGGACGCTCGCCCGGGCTCCAGCGCAGCAGCGGCCAGGGCCGGTCCATCCCCGCCGCCCGGTTGACGTTCTCCACGTCCCAGGGGTCGTGTTCGCCCTGGCCCACGAAGGCGTCGATGAGCCGGCGGCTGGCGTCGCGGAGCAGGGTGAAGCACCGGAGGTCGGCGGTCCCGATCTCCGCGAGCGCCCGCTCGGACAGCGGCGCGGAGAGCCGGTCCCCGCAGGCGCGCAGCCACCACGCCAGATGTTCGGGGCTGCGGAAGACATCCAGCAGCTCACCGCGCACCGGGTACACCGTGTTGACGAACTCGATCGGCAGGGGCTCCCCGTTGAGAGGAGGCACGTCGACGGGGGACGAAGTCTGCGTCTGTACAGGCATGTTGGCCCTTCGGGGAGCGATCACGCGGGGGGTTGCCGGAAGCACTTGCCACATGCCACAATTCGCGACACTAACGCTTCGGCACCTCAGCACCCGTTAGTATAGTGATAATCACACCGCTTCAGAACAGGGCGTCTCTCAGCACGAGGGAAATCCAGGGGCAGCGACCGGACGGGACCGCCTCCGGCCGTGATCGGATTTCCGCGGAGACAGCACCACAAAGCAGGCTGGTACTTGTGTTCCATGGGGGAATTCGTGACCTACGATCTTGCGATATACCAACTGACATCATTCCGGGAAGTGGCACGCCTGGGGAGTCTCACCAAAGCTGCCCGAAGCCTTGGTTACGCACAATCGAGCATCACTTCGCACATTCGGTCACTGGAATCACGAGTGGGGCTCCAGCTCATCCAGCGCATGCCCCACGGTGTGCGGCTCACATCGGCGGGCGAGATATTCCACGATCATGTGGTGCGAATATTCCACGTGATGGACGAAATGGCCAGTGACCTCAGCCCCACGGGGGAGATGAAGGGGCGGGCGTCGGTGGGGGCCTCGGCGCTGCTGCTGGAGTCACGGGTGGGGTCGCTGATACGGGAGTGCCGATACCGCTATCCGCAGGTGCAGGTCTCGCCCCGGCAGCTGGCGATCAGCAGGGCCGAGGAGAAGGTCCGGGCCGGCGAGGTCGATGTGGCGCTGGTGCACGGGGACTGCTGGACCGACGGCGCACCGCCGAGCGGCCTGGTGGTGGAGGAGCTGCCGCCGCTGGAGGTCGCCCCGGTCGGCGCCGCCGCGCTCGCCGCCGAGCTGGACCGCACCGGAGCGCTCTCCACCCCCCGCGTGCTGATGGTCGATCCCGACTGCGCCTCGCACCAGGTGCTGGTCGAAGCCCTGCGGACCCGGTACGGCGCCGATCCGCTGACCATCGAGGCGGGCTCGGTCGGCGGCGCCCGCGAACTGGCCCGCAGCGGCTACGGCATCGCGATGCTGCCCGCCGAGTCCGTGCGCTCCGAGGAGGGTTACGGCCTCGCGGTGATCCCGGGGCTGCCCCGGATGCAGCTCGGTGTGTGGGCGCTGTGGGCGGGCCGGGAGCGGGCGATGCCCGCGGTGGCCGCCGTCTGCGATGTCGCGATGCGCATCGGACGGGAGCCGGCCGGCCAGCCCGCCTGAACCGTTCCCGGTGACGGTCCGTGTACTGGCGGGAGCCCCTCGCGGACCCACCGGTGGAAGCTCTTTCGGCATCGGCGCCGAGATCACAGCGGTAATTCCGCTGTGATCTCGGCGTTTTCCGTTTCCCACCCGGCAAATGATCCCATCGGATTCACCGATGGCACTCATCAATAGACAAGCGGATCTGTCTCCGAAAAGCGCGCATAGGCTGGTCAAGACCCGTCGGAAATCGCTCCGGCGGGAGGGTCGGCCGCAGGTGGGGCCAACCCTATCGGGACCACCCGCCCGCCCGTTATGCACAGTCGCCGAAACAGGAGAGGTACTCCGATGTCTGACGTTTCCTACATAGCGAACGTGTTCCGCAGCGGCTTCGAACTGGATCAGCTCGACTGGGTGCCCTGGGCCGAGCCCGGCCGGATCGGGGTCGAGCACCATGTCCTGTGGGGCCCGGACGACGCCTCCGGGGAGGACTCGGTGGGTCTGCTGCTGCGCTTCCCGCCGGGCGCCCACGGCGACTTCCACGAGCACCTCGGCTATGAGTTGATGCTGGTCCTGGACGGCGTGCTCGACCACAGCGACGGAATCTCCTACGTCAAGGGCGACCTGGTCGTGGAGGGCCCCGGCACCGAGCACCAGATGTCCAGCAGGACCGGCTGCACCTGCCTCGCCATCCGCACCCGCCCCGCGTCGGCCCGCACCCCGCAGAAACCGATCCGCCCGGTCGGTCTGACCGCCTCCTCCTGAACCGAGGCCCCGCCGGAACCGTGCGCCTCGCCGCGGACGGACCGGCCTCCGGCACCTCGTGCGCCCGCGCGCGCGAGCGGCCGGCCCCTGAACCCCTTCTCCGCCGACCGAAAGAGCCGCACCGTGTCGTTTCCTCCACTCCAGCCCCACCCGTACTCCGCGCCGGACCGGGCCGTCGCGGACCCGGTGCCCCACGGCGGACGCCGCGTGCTGGTCTCCAGCGTCTCCTCCGACTCCCACACCTGGAATCTCGTCTTCCTCCAGCTCCTCCTGGAGGAGCTGGGGCACGAGGTCACCAATGTGGGCTCGTGCGTGCCCGATGAGCTGCTGATCGACGAGTGCCGCCGGGTCCGGCCCGACCTGGTGGTCATCAGCAGTGTCAACGGGCACGGCGCCCTCGACGGGGGCCGGGTGATCCGGCGTATCCGCGAGCAGCCGGACCTGCGGGACCTGCGGATCGTGATCGGCGGGAAGCTCGGGGTGCGGGGCGCCGAGGCGGGTTCGTACGGACCCGAGCTGACCGCGGCCGGCTTCGATGCCGTCTTCGAGGACGCCGCCGGGGTGGCGGCCTTCCGCCGCTATCTCGCCCAGCAGCCCGACCGGCCGCAGCTCACCGCCGCGGGGGTCCGGTGAGCACCGGGACGACACCGGGCCCCGGTGGTCCGGCCCCCGCCGGCGCGCCGGGACCGGAGGCCGCCGGGTCCCCGGGCCCGGCGGTCGTCGAGGCGTCCTTACGGGGCTCGTTCGCCGAGGCCGTCGCGACCGCGCGCCGGGCCGGGCAGCTCGTCGTACAGCCCCGGATGGGCTTCGCGGACGTCGCCCGGATGGGGGCCGGGCTGCGCGCGGTCAAGGGCGCCCGCGCCCGGACCGTCGGCACCCTCACCATCGACAGCTACACCCGTGTCGGCGACAACGAGTCCGCCCGGCGGGCCCTGCGCGACGGCACCGATCTCAACGGCTATCCGATCGCCGCCCATGGCCCCGGCACCACCCGGAGCCTCGTCGATCCGCTGCGCTCCGACGGCTTCGCCGTCCAGGTGCGGCACGGCTCGGCCCTCCCCGAGCACATCATCCGCGCCCTGCTCGACGCCGGGCTCGACGCGACCGAGGGCGGCCCGGTCTCGTACTGCCTGCCCTACAGCCGCACCCCGCTCGGCGCGTCCGTCGACGCCTGGGCGCGCACCTGTGAGCTGCTCGCCGGCCGTGAGGGCAGCCATCTGGAGAGCTTCGGCGGCTGCATGCTCGGCCAGCTCTGCCCGCCGTCGCTGCTGGTGGCGATCTCCGTCCTGGAGGGTGTCTTCTTCCGCCGGCACGGGCTGCGCAGCGTCTCGCTCAGCTATGCCCAGCAGACCCACCACGACCAGGACGTGGAGGCCCTGGGCGCCCTGCGCACCCTCGCCGGTGAGCATCTCGCGGGCCTGGACTGGCACATCGTGCTCTACACCTACATGGGGGTCTTCCCGCGCACCACCGGCGGGGCCCTCGGGCTGCTCCGGGACAGCGCCCGGCTGGCGGCCGTCACCGGCACCGAGCGGATGATCGTCAAGACTCCGGCGGAGGCCCACCGGATTCCCACCATCGAGGACAACGTCCACGCCCTGGAGGAGGCGGCGCGGGCCGCGGCCCCGCACCGGCCCCGACCCGTCGTGACCGAGGGCGAGTTCGGGGTGCTGGCCGAGGCTCGCGCCCTGGTCGAGGCCGTGCTGGAGCTGCGCTCCGACATCGGGAGCGCGCTGACGGAGGCGTTCCGGCGGGGCATCCTCGATGTGCCGTACTGCCTGCACGCCGACAACGCCCAGCGCACCCGGAGCTATATCGACGCCCGTGGCAGCCTCCAGTGGCACACCACGGGCTCCATGCCGATCCCGGCGCTCCCGTCGCCCGGGGGCCGGCGGCTGCGCGCGGACGATCTGCTCGGAATGCTCTCGTACACCCAGGAACGCTTCGACCTCGCCGCCCTCGGCAGCGGGGAAGGGCCCGGCGAGAGCGCCGCCCTGACCGTCTGACGCACCGACCGTCCGACCCCGAGGCCGCCGCGGGATGTCCGGCCCCGCCGCCACCGCGCCGGCCGTCCGATCCCGTGGCCGGCGCGCCGGCCGCGGCCTCCGGCATCTCCCGGCGGGCTCCGCCGTTTCCGCGTCTCCCCCAACCACCAAGGAAGAACTGTGTCCGGATACTCGTCCGATGCGCGCCCGCTCGTCGTCGCGATCGTCGGCAGCGGCCCCCGCGGCATCTCCGTACTCGAACGACTGGCCGTCCGTACCACCGCCGAGGCCGGGCACCCCGACCCCCGCCCGGTGCGCGTCCATCTCATCGACGCCACCGAGGTCGGCGCCGGCCGGGTCTGGCGCACCGACCAGGACCCCTGGTTCACCATGAACACCGTGGTCAGCCAGGTCACCATGTACTCGGGCGACCGGGACGAGGGCCCCGCGCGGCCCGGCGCGGGACCCTCGCTCGGCCAGTGGATCGAGGAGCGCGCGGCGGCCGGGGAGGAGCTGCTCGGCCCCGACGACTACGCGCCGCGCGTCCGCTACGGCCAGTACCTCGCCGATGTGTACACCACGATCGCGCGCTCGCTCCCGGCCCATGTCGAACTCGCCTCCGTCCGCGGCCGGCTCACCGCGCTGCGCCCCGGACCGGACGGCCGCTATCTGCTCTCCATCGACACCGCGCCCCATCTGCTGGAGGCCGACCGGGTGGTGCTGGCCACCGGCCATCCGCTGAACGCCCCGGACGCCTTCGAGCGCGAGATGCTCGGCTTCGCCGCCCGCAACCCCGGCACCCGCTATCTCTGCGGGGACTCGGCGGCCGACATGGAGCTGGACGAGGAGACCGTCCCGGCGGGCAGCGCGGTCGGCATCCGGGGGCTCGGGCTCTCCTTCTACGATGTGATGCTCTCGCTCACCGCGGGCCGCGGCGGCGCCTTCCGCGACGGCCCGGACGGCACGCTCGTCTACCTCCCCAGCGGGCGCGAGCCGCGGATCGTCGCCGGTTCCCGCAGCGGGCTGCCGATCCCCGCCCGGGGCCGCAACCAGAAGGCGCCCTCGTTCAGCCACCGCGCCCTGTTCCTCACCCGCGAGGCGCTGGCCGCCGCGCGCGCCGCGCGCCGGGCCGCGAGCGGCAGCGGTCAGCTCGACTTCGCCGAGGACGTGCTGCCGCTGCTGCTGAAGGAGGTGGAGCACGTCCACTGCGTGACGGAGGTGCGGAACCGGTCCGGCGAGGCCGCCGCCGCCGCGTTCGGCGAGGCGCACGCGCGGGTGCTCCGCTCCGGCGGCGACCCGGGCGGTCTACGGGTGGCGGCCGGGCTCCCGGCGGGGCCGCCGGTCGATCTCGACGCGCTGGCCCGGCCGTTCGCCCGGGGCCGCTTCACCTCCCCGGAGGACTTCCGGGCGCGGCTGCTGGAGGTGATGGACGAGGATCTCGCCGCCGCCGCGCTGGGCACGTCCGACGGTCCGCTGAAGGCCGCGCTGGACGTGCTGCGGGACATCCGCAATGTGGTGCGCGAGGCCGTCGACTACGGCGGGCTGCTGCCCGAGTCGCACACCGGCTTCTTCCACGGGAGGTTCCTGCCGGTCAACGCCCTGCTGTCGGCGGGGCCCCCGATGTCCCGGGTCCAGCAGCTGCGGGCGCTGATACGGCAGGGCGTGGTGGAGGTCGCCGGGCCCGCCACCCGCTTCGAGACCGATGAGCGGGCCGGTGCCTTCCGTATCGTCTCGCCGCAGGTCGACGGGTCGGCGCGGCGGGTGCGCACCCTCATCGACGCCCGTATCCCCACGCCCGATCTGCACCGCGACACCTCGCCGCTGACCCGGCAGCTCATCGAGGAGGGCATGGCCCGCTCGTATGTCATCCCGGGGCCGGGCGGCGGCACGGGATATGTCACCGGCGGTCTCGATGTCACCGGGGCGCCGTTCCATGTGGTGTCCGCCGACGGCGCGCCGCAGCCGGATCTGTACGCGCTGGGCATCCCCACCGAGCACACCCGCTGGTTCACCCAGGTGGGCAGCAGCCGCCCCGGGGTGGGCACGCTCTTCTACCGGGACGCCGACGCCATCGCGGGCGACGCGCTGCGCCCGGTCGCCGGCGCCGCGCACCCGGTCACGGAGGCCGGGCGTCCGGTCCGGTCGGCCGGGGAGCCGGTGGAGGCCGTCCGGCCGGCCGGGGAGCCGGTGCTCGTCGCCCCGGGTTCCGGTTCCGGTCCGGCCGCCGGGCAGGGGGAAGCGGCATGAGCGCGTCCCGCTCCCGGGCCGTCGCGCGGTTCCGCGCCGCCCGTGATCTGCTGCTGCTGCACCGCACCGACGCGGTCAAGGCCACCGAGGGGTTCCGCTGGCCGGAGCTGACCGAGTTCAACTGGGCGCTCGACTGGTTCGACACCGTCGCCGCCGCCCGGCCCGACCAGCCGGCGCTGCGGCTGATCGGCGCGGGCGGCCCCGGGAGCGACCGGGTGCTCACCTTCGCCGAGCTGGCCCGGCGCTCCGACCGGGTCGCCGGCTGGCTGCGGTCGGCGGGGGTGCGCCGGGGCGATCCGCTGCTGGTGATGCTCGGCAACCGCGCGGAGGTGTGGGAGACCCTGCTCGCCGCCATGAAGCTCGGCGCGATCGTCATCCCCACGTACACCACGGCGACCCCCGCCGAGCTGGCCGACCGGCTGCGCCGGGGCGGGGTGCGCCATGTCGTGGCGGAGGCCGGACTCACCGGGCGGTTCGCGGGGGTGCCGGGCGGCTGGTCGGGCATCGCCGTGGGCGGCGGGGCCGGAGACGGTGTTCCCGGGGGCTGGCGGTCGTACGCCGAGAGCGCGGGGGTGCCGGAGGGCTTCGAGCCCGACGGGCCGACCGCCGCCGGCGATCCGCTGTTCCGCTACTTCACCTCGGGCACGACCTCGCAGCCGAAGATGGTCGAGCACACCCATGTCAGCTACCCGGTGGGCCATCTCTCGGGGATGTACTGGAACGGGGTCACCCCCGGGGACATCCATCTCAACATCTCGGCCCCCGGCTGGGCCAAGCACGCCTGGAGCTCGTTCTTCGTGCCGTGGAACGCGGAGGCGACGGTGGTGGCGCTGGACGCCGCCGACAGCACCCCGGAACGCGTGCTGGAGGTGCTGCGCACCCGGGCGGTCTCCACCTTCTGCGCGCCGCCGACGGTCTGGCGGGGCCTGGCCGCGCACGGTCTCGGCGAGGCCCCGCCGGCGCTGCGGGAGGCGGTCGCCGCCGGGGAGCCGCTGGAGCCCTCGCTGGTGGAGCTGGTGCGGGAGCGGTGGGGGATCGATCTGCGGGACGGGTTCGGCCAGACCGAGACCACCGGCCAGATCGGCAATCCGCCGGGCCGCGCCCCGCGTCCGGGCAGCATGGGGGTGCCCCTGCCGGGGTACCGCGTGGTGCTGCTCGACCCGGTGACGGGCCGGGAGGTGCCGGACGGCGAGCCGGGCGAGATCTGTCTCCCGCTGGACCCGCGCCCGCTGGGGCTGATGCGGGGGTACGTCGGCGATCCGGAGCGCACGGAGAAGGCGTTCGCGGGCGGGTACTACCACTCGGGGGATCTGGCGGTACGGGCCCCGGACGGCAGCCTCACCCATGTGGCGCGCGCCGATGACATGTTCAAGGCCTTCGACCACCGCATCTCGCCGCGCGAACTGGAGGAGGTGCTGCTGAGCCATCCGGCGGTGGCCGACGCGGCGGTGGTGCCGATCCCCGATCCGGTGGGCCTGTGGGCGCCGAAGGCGTACATCGTGGCCGGCTCCGGCCGTCCGGCGGACGCGGAGGCGGAGGCGGAGACGGCGCGGCTGGTCTTCGACCTGGTGCGGACGGCGCTGCCGCCGGAGAAGTGGGTGCGGGCGGTGGAGTTCACCGATGTCCTGCCCCGCACGACCTCGGGGAAGGTGCGGCGCGCGGAGCTGCGGGACCGGTCGGCGGCGGGGGGCGGCGGCACGCTCCACCGGATCGACGGGAGCGGCGGGGCGGGTACGGAGCGCCGGGCCGTGTCCGGGCGGTAGCGCCGTCCGCCCTCGGGGCGGGGCTCGCGGTGTCCGGTGGGCGCGGTCGCGCGGCGGAGGGTTCCCGTGCGGGACGCGGGGGGAATTCCGGCGGCGCGGCGCGCGCGGGTGCCGCCGGGCGTCGCGGCCGGACGGGACTCCGCGGGCACGGCCCGGGGCCGGTCCGGCGCCGGGCCGGAG